>CALCEL010000015.1 GCA_937900485.1 uncultured Prevotellaceae bacterium | reverse complement strand
TCCACGAGTTCCAACATTGACACAAGTGAGAACTGCACCATCGGCATGCCAGACAAAGCCTTAAGCGCTCCTCCCTGTTTTTCAGAGATCAGATGAGGAGCATGGTCAGTTGCCACGACGTCTATCAATCCATTGTTCAGAGCTTCACGAAGAGCATCCCGGTCCTCAGGTGTCTTCACAGACGGGTTACACTTTATCTTAGTTCCCATGACATCATAATCCTCAGTGGAGAACATGAGATGTGCCACCACGACCTCAGCCGTTATCTTCTTTACATCAAGCGGCTTATTCTCAAACAAAGACAGCTCGCGCGCTGATGACACATGCGCTATATGCAGACGCGCCCCCGTTTCCCTTGCCATTTTCACAGCCAAGGCAGAAGACTGATAACAAGCCTCAACGCTCCTTATTCGTGAATGATACCTTACTGGGAAATCATTCTGACCCTTATATCTCTTAGAGAAAGCCTTAATATTCTGATTAATAATTCTCGTATCCTCACAATGTGCCATGACGAGCAGCGGAGAAGTCTGGAAAATCTTAAAAAGAGAGTCCTCGTTATCCACCAGCATATTACCGGTACTGCTTCCCATAAAGACCTTCACTCCCGGCACTCTATGCGGATCAAGTTGACTCAGCACATCCGTATTATCATTAGTGGCACCGAAATAGAAAGAATAGTTCACTCGACTATTCTCCTTTCCGAGCATAAACTTCTCTTCGAGCAGAGGTATCGTTGTCGTCTGAGGAACCGTATTCGGCATTTCCATATACGAAGTCACACCTCCTGCCGCAGCCGTGCGGCTCTCGCTTGCTATATCAGCCTTATACGTCAGTCCCGGCTCACGGAAATGCACATGATCGTCTATGACTCCGGGAAAGAGGAACATCCCCGTAGCGTCAATTTCCGTGTCATAGCTTTGTGACGTGTCATCACCTCCCTCTATCACCTCTTGTATTATCTCCCCCTCTATCACCACGGAGCCGATGAACTGTCGTCCTTCGTTTACGATTGTGGCGTTTCTTATTATTGTTTTCATCAAATCACGTATTACATTATCATGAGACCTTAGGATACTTCTTAAACCAGCCATCCAAACGCAGACGCATAACACCGAAGAATGCCTCGCCGAATATGCCGCTTGACATCTTGCTTGTGCCCTCCACTCTGTTCACGAAGACCACCGGCACCTCCTTAATCTTAAAGCCGCACTTGTATGCGGTGAACTTCATCTCTATCTGGAAAGCATAGCCCTTGAAACGTATGGCATCCAGATCGATGGTCTCGAGCACCTTTCTCTTATAGCACTTAAATCCTGCGGTAGTGTCATGGACATGGAATCCGGTAACGAACCGCACGTACTTACTGGCGAAGTAAGACATCAGCACGCGTCCTATAGGCCAATTCACCACGTTCACTCCAGTGATATAACGAGAGCCGATAGACAAGTCGTAGCCCTCATCCGCACATGCGGAGTACAGGCGAGGCAAGTCAGAAGGAGCATGTGAGAAGTCCGCATCCATCTCAAAAATATAGTCATAGCCTTTCTCCAGTCCCCACTTAAAGCCTGCGATATATGCTGTGCCGAGTCCAAGTTTTCCTGAGCGCTCAATGATAAAGAGACGGTCAGAGAATTCACTTTCCATCAACCCCTTAACGATATCCGCAGTACCATCAGGAGAACCGTCATCAATAATCAGGATATGAAAACATTTCTCCAAGGCGAACACCGCCCTGATAATCTTCTCTACGTTTTCCTTCTCGTTATAAGTAGGAATAATAACTATGCTGTCACTTTTGTTCATTAAACATCTATCTCTTTACATCCGGCATAACCGGACAGAATAAGTAAGTACAAATCACCACTCACAAAACATGTCAGTAGTCATAACATGCAAAGATAAGTTTTTTAGGCTTACCATGTCGTATATGTCTCATTTTTTTTGTTCTTCTCCGATTATTTCGGACAAGACATTCACACCGTCTCTTATACTTGACACCTTATCGACAATCAGAGAGCGTCTGTCACCCTCTCTCAGTTTTGTCTCTTTCAGATGACGCATCGCATAATCTATTATTTTCGAGAAAGCGTCGCTCTGGTAATACGGGCTGGAGAAATCGCTGACCATATACAGTGTCATCCTGCCCTTTCTAAGAGTCACCTTTTCTATACCCAACTTTCTTGAATACCACTTGACAGGCATGATTCGCATCAGCTCCTCGCCCTCGTCCGGTATATCTCCAAAACGGTCTTTCAGTCTCACTCGGAACCCATCTATCTGTTTGGCGTCCGTCATAGAATCCAACTCACGATACAATGACATTCTCTCTCCGCTTGACGGCACATACTCCTCTGGCAAGAAAGCAGGAATATCCGTGTCGATGACCGTCTCTTCGACGAAATATTCCCATCGTTCACCATCAGTCTCACCACCTCCCGTCTCACCATTCAAATCGGGGAACTCACTCTTCCTCAGTTCAGCCACAGCCTCACTGAGAACCTTCTGGTACGTTTCGTATCCCAGGTCAGCGATGAAACCGCTTTGCTCAGCTCCCAACATATTACCAGCGCCTCGTATGTCAAGGTCTTGCATGGCAATATGTATACCCGAACCGAGGTCAGAGAAATTCTCTATCGCCTGCAGCCGTCGTCGTGAGTCAGGGCTGAGCGATGCGAGCGGCGGTGCCAGCAAATAGCAAAAAGCTTTTCTGTTACCTCGTCCCACACGTCCTCTCATCTGATGCAGGTCTGACAGTCCGTAATTCTGTGCCGAGTTGATTATTATTGTATTAGCGTTAGGCACATCGATACCATTCTCCACGATGGTTGTTGAAAGCATAACGTCATAGTCATAATTCATGAAGTCGAAAACAATCTTCTCCAACTCCTGCGGATTCATCTGCCCGTGTCCGACGCACACTCTTGCGTCAGGCACATACTTATGTATAATTTCCTCGATTGTTGACAATCCGTTGATTCTGTTATTCACAATGAAGACCTGTCCATTTCTGCTCATCTCGAAATTTATTGCCTCAGCTATAATCTCCGCGCTGAACGTATGTATCTCAGTCTGGATCGGATGTCTGTTCGGGGGCGGCGTCTGTATGCTTGACAGGTCACGCGCTCCCATGAGGGAGAACTGGAGAGTTCGCGGTATAGGTGTTGCCGTCAGTGTCAGCGTATCTATATTCACCTTTGTCTGTCTCAGTTTCTCCTTCATCGCAACGCCGAACTTCTGTTCCTCATCAATAATCAGGAGACCGAGATCCTTGAACTTCACATCCTTTCCCACCAACTTGTGCGTACCGATGACTATATCCACCTTACCTTCCGCAAGGTCCTTACGTATCGTTTTAATCTCATTAGCAGAGCGCGCTCTCGTGAAATACTCTATCCTTACCGGGAATTTATCCAGCCTCTTACAGAACGTCTTGTAATGCTGATACGCCAACACCGTCGTCGGCACAAGAACAGCGACCTGCTTATTGTCGCAAGCAGCCTTGAACGCAGCCCTTATCGCCACTTCCGTCTTGCCGAAGCCCACGTCACCGCACACCAGCCTGTCCATCGGCAGCGGTTTCTCCATGTCCGCCTTCACGTCCATCGTGGCCTTCAGCTGGTCTGGTGTGTCCTCATAGAGGAAGCTTGCCTCAAGCTCACGTTGAAGATATGAGTCGGGGCTGAAAGAAAATCCCTTTTCCTTTCTGCGTTCCGCATACAACCGTATCAAGTCTCTGGCAATATCCTTAACCTTCGTCTTAACCCTGTCCTTCAGTCTCTCCCATGCTCCAGATCCCAGCTTGCTCACACGTGGCGGCTCACCGTCCTTCGCCTTATACTTAGACACCTTATGCAGTGCGTGTATGCTCACAAAGATAAAACCGCCGTCAGAGTAGTTTATCCTTATCTTCTCCTGCATCACACCATTCTCATTAACACGCACCAGTCCGCCGAAGCGTCCTATTCCATGGTCAATATGCACGACATAGTCGCCTATGTTGAATTGTTGTATATCTTTGAGCGTGAGGGCAATCTTACCCTTATGTGCCTTGTCCGACTTCAGATTGTACTTATGGAAACGGTCGAAAATCTGATGGTCAGTAAAATAACACCTTTTATTAATGTTATCCACAAATCCCTCATGTATAGCATTGTTGACCGGCTCGAAAGATACGGAACGGCCACCGCGTTGCTCAGCGTCCGACAATATGTCCATCAGTCTTTCTGTCTGCTTCTCGCTATCGGCGAAGACACACACCTTATACCCTTCCGTCGTCAACCTCATCAGCTCGTCACGCAACATATCGAAGTTCTTATGGAACATCGGTTGTGGGCTCATTCGGAACTGCACGAGCGGCGAGTCATGCTCGTCGTCTTGTCCGGCGTCCCCCATTCCGTTCCTCATCTCTATCTCACGGAAACGAGAGAGTCCAGAGCGGAACTCGTCGCCGTCCACCATTATCTTATCTTTTTCCAGACACGCCTCGTCATCTGTCAAGCTGCCATTCTCCAGCAACGCCTGTCTCGAGAATCCGTCATCATAAGCCTTCCGCGCCACGTCACACACAAAACCAAAGTCACGCGACACCATAACAGAGTCATCCGGGAAGAAGCTAAAGACAGATACATATTTAGACAAGTCGCCCGACTGAGGCACCACAGATATCCTGTCCACTTTACCCACGGACAACTGAGACTGGACGTCAAAGATGCGTATACTATCCACCTCGTCACCAAAGAAATCCACACGATACGGATTCTCACACGAATAAGAGTACACATCGACGATGCTACCCCTGACGGCGAACTGCCCCGGCTCGTAGACATAGTCACGTCGCGCGAAGCCAATCGACAACAGTCGTTTCTCAAGGACGTTAACGTCATAACTGCCGCCTTTACACAAAACAATAGTATTCTCATCCAGACTCTCCTTAGAGACGACCTTCTCAACGAGAGCCTCCGGGTATGTGACGATATACAGTCGGTCCGTCGTCACCCTGCTCAGCACTTCCGTTCGTAATATTCCGTTTCCGGCATCTTTCTGGTTATATTTGACAGCCCTCTTATAAGACGAAGGGAAGAATAACACCTCACTATCGCCCAGCATTTGGACAAGATCATGATAGAAATAGCCAGCCTCATCGACATCAGACATCACGAATATCATGGTAGGCACGCCACCACCATCGTCATGGCACTTCAACAATGACGCAAACACCAAAGGAGCAGAAGACCCGATGAGGCCTCCCACTCTGACATTAGGAATATCCGAAGCGGAAACACAATCATACAATCTCCTAACCTCCTTAGAAGAGGCTAAGAGCGACAATATATCAGAAGTATTCAAAACCTTACCATCGCAGGTCTGTATGACCTCGCAAAATATTCAAGACAATCTATAATCTCCTGCCTTGGCAAAAGATTATCAACACGCATTTTCGTCACCATCGCTTTCTCGTTTTTTTTCCGTCGTGTAGAATCATTCATAGGCAATAATATTTAGTCCTTAACATCTCATCACAAAAACCGTGAGAAGCCAATGTCTGCCAGACTTTCCCAAAGTATATAATACAAAACGAGAAAAACGACGATTTATTATTTTTTTATTTTTGTTTTTAAAGGAATAGAGACTTTTTCTTTCCATGTCTCAATATCGGCAAACCATTCTGTTGAGGAGTGACAGCCTTCCGCCTGCTCCTTGTCCGCACAGAAAGACACGTAATAATGGAACGCTCCGTTGTCACAACCATCCACAACAAGCAGATAATTCAACGTATCCTCGTAGTATTTTCTCACGAACCTCTTTGGCACGTACACAGACAAGCCTATAGCCTCAGGCGCCCACATCTGCTTCTTACCCATATCCGGATAGTCGCATCCCCATGACGCCGCCACGCCGTCTTCTCTCACGAATCCGCTCGGTGTATGTCCTCTGCGAACGCTGTCCTCAGCCTCCACACCGACTTTCTGCACTCCGGTACAAAACTGAAGACCGCCAGCATTGTCAAAACTGACATCGACCCTCATGTCCCTATGTCCTTTTACTAATGTATACAGCTGACGCACATTATAATATTTGTCTCCTGAAGCACCGTCATCATATGTGTTATGCAGGTCGTACACCTCCACTATCGTCCTCAAAGGGCCTGTGGTCACAATACGTTGACCTCGGACTCCCACATTAGACCAATTGACAGGAGACACGCCGTCATATCTCTTGAAGGAGCCGCATCCTATCGACTTGCCTGCCCAAAGAACATCAACGCCATACCCATTAGCCAATTGCTCGGAAGACGTGTAGAACTGGGTCACAGGCAACTCAATTCTTCTCTGGCACTTACCATACAAATCGATATTCTGACGCTCATCAAAATAAATCCTGTATCCGACCATCTCACTCTCAAGAGTGATGCCATGCATATATATATCATTGAAGATGTTAGTAGTTCCCGGCGCCTCCACCTTTGTCACGTCAGGATGACGTCCGCTCATATCACGTAGCTGCAGAGCGACATACAAGTCATCACCGTCCTTGTATCTCATCTGATCACGGTACTCCGCCTGCTCATCACACAATGATATCTCAAACACCTGCTTCTCTTGAGACTTGATGTCAGTCAGAAAAAACAACTCGTCCGGCACGAAGTCACCATCCATGTCATCCAACTGACACGGCACCACCTTACCGTCTTTCCTCACCACGGTGCGCCAAGGTTTACCAGTCTGTCTGGTGATATCAGCCAGCTTAATCGCCACCGGCTCGTTGACCTTATCAAGCTTACAGTCATTCACCAACTCAACATGAACCACACGCTCCTTAGCCGCAACGACATCAAAAAAGGCCAAGGCTGACAAAAGTAATAAATGTCTCATACACATTTTTTCTCGGTAAGAAATTATTTTAAGAACATCACATCTCAGAGACGGCCGTCATCAGCACTCACGATAAAAATCCAGCATCTCAAAAATCTCCTTCTTGTCCGCTGTCTGGTTGATGCGGATGTCGCCGACACCACCAAGAAGCGTGAAGTTTATCATACCTGAAGTATTCTTTTTGTCATGAGTCATATACTTGTACAACTCCTCATAGTCATCACATGTCACAGGCAGTTTGCCATAGTTCTCCTTCACGAACGTGACAGTCTGCCTCATCTTGTCAATAGGGAAAGACGTCTTCACGTGAGACAGGTACAGCTCACAGATAAGCCCCCAAGCCACAGCATATCCATGCAGACACGGCTTTCTGCTAAGCGCCCAGCTCTCGAAAGCATGACCCGCCGTATGTCCAAGGTTCAGAGCCTTTCTGATACCCTTCTCGAACGGGTCTTCCTCCACCACCTTCTCCTTAATCTCAACACTCTTACCCACCATGGTGGCGAGAGCCGCATAATCCACGTTGTCAAGGTCGAAGGACAAAAGCTCCAGATAATTCTTCTCGTCAGATATCAGTCCATGCTTGAGCATCTCAGCATAGCCCGAGCAAATATTCTCATGGTTGAGAGTCTTCAGGAACTCCGTGTCTATGATCACGTCCTGCGGAGAGTTGAACACTCCCACCTCGTTCTTCAGTCCATTGAAGTTGATGCCCGTCTTACCTCCCACACTGGCGTCCACCATAGACAGCAGCGTTGTCGGGATATTGACATACTTTATACCTCTTTTAAATGTACCCGCAGCAAAGCCGCCCAAGTCAGTAACCATACCTCCTCCGAGATTCACCATCAGAGAATGACGAGTACCGCCTTTGTTTCCCAGCTCCTCCCACACACGCGCCAACGTGTCAAGATTCTTATGAGTGTCTGTAGCACCTATCACTATCCTCGTAGCTCCGGAGAGACATGGGACATCAGCGACCACAGGGTAGCACAACTCCTCTGTCGTCTTATCCATCAGAAGAAACAACTTGTCATAACTCACGGACTCCACCGCTTTCGTAACACACTCTGAGATGTTAGAAGATATTGTAACTTTATTCATCTTACGCCTTGTTTTTATCGCGAATTTAATACTTTTTCTCATAAAATATAAGCATCTCATCTATAATTACTACCTTTGTGTTATCACAATAATAACATACGGGAAATTATGATAGAGGTTAAAGACACAAGCATTGAAGGTGTGAAAATTATTGAGCCACGTATCTTCGGTGACTCCAGAGGTTATTTCTTCGAGAGTTTCTCAGCGAGAGAGTTCGAGGAAAAGGTTTGCAAGACCACATTCGTGCAGGACAATGAGAGCAAGAGCATTGCCGGCGTGGTCCGCGGTTTGCATTATCAGAAACCGCCATTCACACAAAGCAAACTAGTACGTGTCGTAAAAGGAAGAGTGTTGGACGTGGCTGTGGACATACGCAAGGGAAGCCCCACTTTCGGTAAGCACGTGGCTGTGGAACTGTCAGAGGACAACCACAGACAGTTTTTCGTGCCAAGAGGATTCGCCCACGGCTTCGCCGTGCTGAGCGACGAGGCTGTGTTCCAATACAAATGCGACAACTACTACGCACCACAGAGTGAGGGAGCCATCGCATGGGACGACCCGGACCTCGGCATAGACTGGATGGTCCCGAAGGAGAACCGCATCTTGTCAGAGAAAGACTCTAAGCACCCGAGACTGAAAGACGCCGAGCTGGTATTTGACTATAACGAGAGTCTGTATTAATAGTGCAGCGACATAGTATCGAAGACGCAAGAGGTAAGAGGTAAGACATATACGGACGAGCCCGCCTAATACGGTTACTGAATTGTTGACTTACTCTCTGAAAGCCTGACGGCGTCAAACACAAGAAGTCCATTTCACGACCTCTCACAAGGTCTTGAAATGGACTTTTCACATATCCACAGCCGCTGTCGCTGAGAGGAGTCCATACCTTCATTATGAAGAAATCCGTACGATTTGCGCATGCCAAACAGCAAAACGACACGCACCTGTCATTATTCTGTATTTTTAGTCCAAAACGATTCGAGTCTGCATTTTTTTGACTATTATTGCGCACGAAGAGGAACGAATAAGTCATCAGACTCACACCATTTTTAAAATCCTAAAATATAAAGAGCTATGAAAAGAACAACAAAGACACTGATGGCCGCAACATTGATTTCTATGCCTATAGCAGCAAACGCACAGACAGAGAATCCGCGCGGCATCTACAAGATGACAGCCCTCACAGGCAAGATGGGCGAGCTGCCGCCACTTTTAGACCAGTACAAAATCTGTACCGACAGCGTGACGCTTATGGTAATGGAACGAGCCGATTTCTTCAGCATCGGCGACAATGACCATCAGGTGTTCAACTACACCGGAGAACAGCCGAAGTCGGAGGACGACAAGAGCCCGCTCATTTACGACAGTAACGACAAGCAGTTCAAACTGAAATGGTGGAGCACATATACCGACCATCTCTTTTTCCCAAATAACGACTGGTGCATCGAGAAGTACGAGTCGGGGAAATATACGGAGAACAGCAAGGTGTTTTTCGACGCACTGACCGGTGCGTCAGAGGTGGACACGACCAATCCGCTGACAGGCACGTGGCGAATAATAGGCTACGTGGACGAGCTTCGTGACGTCAAAAAGGAACTGTCTAAACTGCGCGAGCAATATCTGACGGGCAAATACCTCAACAACTTCGTAATCTTCACACCCAAGCACTATACGATGATAGTCAAGAATGGCGGAGTAGTCGCCAAAGTTGAATACAACGGTAAGAAATCCTACAAATACGGCGACAAAACCCAACAGGTGAAATGGCTGGCAAAAGACCGTATAGCAGTGGAAGAGCACATTGAATACCGCACCGACTGGATGATCCTGGAACGCGTCACCGACGGAACTACTCCGTTGAGTCACATCGCCAGCCAGTATGTTTCGACAACACGATAATGATGTTCAAGAGATCACCTTGATGCATATTTCAAGGAACGACATGAACAATCATTAATTGCTGTTATTTCCTTATTAGCTTGGCACTCTTTGCCCGTGGTGTATCTATGCAACAGATGTATGGTGTCTCCAAAGGCAAATAGTGTTATTTTGATTACTTGTCAGCAACTAAGCAAAGACGACGAGACACCCAGATAATTCTAGACACAGTCACATTTTTTGCATTAACGTCTTATTTGGGATGGTTACACATCACCGAAGATATCATAACGCCATATCATAGACAACAAAAAAGTCCCAACTTCTATGTTACTGAGAGTTGGGACTTTCGTATTACGCTTTAAGTACTGCAATATATTGTTATTCATGTGAGACGAAACTAGTGTACGCGACAGGTCTCATCTCACTACTTTCTTACCATTCTTAATATAAACACCATGCGCAGGCTCACTCTGCAGGCGACATCCCGTGACACTATATATGCCGGAGACATAAGAACTTTCTTCCTTAACATCTGTCACTGACGCCGCATCCTTCAATGTGAGGAACTGCTTCAATTTCTTTGCTGCCGCATTAAGCTTATGTGTAGAGTTATCCCATAAGCCTCTGTTCAGCCATTTGGTGATCACGACTTTGGATGCGCTCCAAGACGACCCGCCGTTTCCGTTCTCCTCGGGGAACCAGTAATATAATCCCTGTACGTTATCGTGTTTAGCCAGCTCCTCGCACAAGTCACTGATGAAAGAAGACTGTCCATCAGCAGTCGCAGCCCATGTGTCGGTTGTCACATAGTCCGCTTCAGACGGGAAGTTCTGGTAATAGTACGCTGTCTCCACGATGTGAACCGGCTTGTCCGGGAACGACTCCTCGAGAGCAGACAATGTGGTGGACAAAGACGACAGCTCACCATGGAAGAACGGATAGTATGACAAGCCGATGATGTCATAGTCCACCTCACGGGTCTCCATCCTGTTAAAAAAAGCTTTGGCCACCCCGCTCTGCCCACTTCGCTCTATGTGCAAGATAATCTTGGCAGACGGACACACGTCACGCACAGCGCTGCCAGCCGCATTAAGATACCTAGCGAAACGTTTCCAAGAAGAGTGTGACGCAGAATTACTGGTATAACATTTATCACTTGACGTTCTCCATAGCATACCATAGGACACCTCATTACCGATCTGAACGTAGTCTGGCGCAGCTCCGTTTGCGGAGAGGTACGTGAGACAACGCTTGGTATATGAGTATAAGGAATCCTCCAACGTAGCGTCGGACGGGTTGGTGGATGACAACGTTCCAGTGTACCAGCTCGCCGGCACAGACTGTGCAGACGGGTCAGCCCATGAGTCGGAGTAATGGAAGTCCAGCATAAAACTCATCCCGGCCTCTTTGATGCGCTTGCCCAGCCGCATCACGTAGTCCAGGTCCTGTATCACGCCAGTCTTACTTGATGAGGTCTCCGTAGGATTGACGAAGAGACGCACTCTCATGGAGTTCATCTTCATATCATCACGCATAAACGTAAGGGGAGTGACAGACTTGCCCGTCTCATCATAGTAAGGTGTACTTACACTCTCATAGGCAGACAACATGGATATGTCGCCGCCCATTCTGAACTCAGTCTGCGCACCAGCCTCCTGAACGAGCGCCGTCACACATGAGAGAGTAAACAATAGAAATTTATTCATCCTTGTCAAGTTGCTTATTCTGATTATCCTCAGCGTCCCAATTCATTGAAGTCAAAACGGAGAAGTTAGGCCTGCTGTCCTCCGAGAAAAAACCGGAAATACACACATCAGCTCTCTCTGCCTTGAAAAACTCCCAATTCTTGGCGACAGTATCACTATTGTCGTCACCTATCGCAATGGCTATCCTGACCCCTTTACAGTCAAAGACCTCACGCATTTCCTTTTGGTTACGTAAAAGATGAGAGTCCGTGGACTCACCGGAAAAGAAATTCATCAGTTTCTTTAAAGGAGAATTATTGGAATAGTCCTTGTTTCCAAACAAAGCAATTAACGCATCCATACTTCACATACTTTTAGGTTACACTATGCTTTCCTTTTTATCCTTGTTCCATTTGGGAAGAATATAATCACACCATAATAACTTACTTGTGACGAAATGCAAAGAAAATGTTTTTTTTATAAACAGAAAAAATATTGTTTGTTTTTTTTCAAACACTCAAAAAAAACTCAACACACATATGATAAATATGTCTTATATATTTAACTTTGTACAAAAGACATTAAAGAATCGAAAAGTATGAATATATTATATCCGCTGATGTTTCAGCAGAATTTCTTCGAGTTAGTCTGGGGCGGGCACAAACTCAAGCCACTGAAGGGACTGGACGCCGACGACGCTAAAATCGGAGAGAGCTGGGAGATCAGCGCCATCCCGGGGAAGGAGAGCCTGGTCAGCAACGGCATACTGAAAGGCAAGAAACTTTCGGAGCTGTCCACAGAATATAAGGAGCTGCTGCTTGGCCGCAACGTGGTTAAACTTTACGGAACGACGTTCCCGCTCCTCATAAAATTCATCGATGCGGAGAATGACCTTAGCATACAAGTACACCCTAACGACGAGTTGGCCAAGGAACGTCACAACTGCCTTGGCAAGACGGAGATGTGGTTCGTGATTGACGCCAAACCCGGCGCTTACCTGTACTCGGGATTCGCGTCACCGATATCAAAGTACGAGTACGAGAAACGTATCGAGGACGGCAGCATCTGCGACGTGCTGGCACGACATGAGGTGAAGAGAGGAGACGTGTTTTTCATCCCTGCGGGCAGGGTGCACGCAATATGCGGAGGCATTATGATAGCGGAGATACAGCAAAGCTCTGACATAACGTACAGGATTTTTGACTATAACAGACCGGGACTAGACGGCAAGCCGCGCCAGCTGCACACGGAACTAGCCAAGGACGCTATCGACTATCGTGTCTATGACAAATACCGCACGGACTACGAGTATAAGGTCAACAAGCCTGTGGCCATGACTGAGAGTCCCTATTTTACCGTGAAGAGACATGTCATCAACAGGTCTTTCCACCGCAGACTGTATAAGTATGACTCCTTCATCGTATATATGTGCCTGCACGGCGACTGCAAAATCGAGATTCGCTCATCTGAAGGATTTAACGGGCACATGCCGGAGATAACCACGATAAATGTCTCTAAGGGCAACTCGTGTCTCATACCGGCATCCTGCGCAGACGTGAACCTCGTACCTAACAACAACGAGGGAATAACGGAGCTGCTGGAGGTTTACATCGACAATAAGAATTTCAACAAGGACTGAATACAAAAAAGCCATATGACACACAAACGTGACCATATGGACTCATCTGGCTTCACTCATCTGCCTGAAACACGAGACACATAGCACATGTAACATTAGGTGACGTATGTATCTTATTTCAAAAACGACACAAACAAGTCAACATCCGTATTGACTATCAGCTCTTTCGGAAACTCAGCCTCACGAAGCAGGCGTAAGGCGTTGGAAAAGTCCGCTATCTGACTGGTGTGATGGGCGTCACTGCTCACCACTATTGGGTTGTCGTATCTCTTACAAAGCTCTAACATACGGAAAAAATACGGAACGGCGAGCCGCTTGTGACGTATGGGGTTTAACGAGGAATTATTCAGCTCGAGCAATGTCCGCGTCCTCTTCGCCGTCATAACCACCGCCTCAATGTCGAAGGAAGACGCGGTTCCGTCACAAGGATGGGAGATGATGTTGACGTGCGGGTTCTCCATGGCACCTATAAACGCACTGGTGTTCTGTTCACTGTTGCCATCGGTGTAACATAACTGATGAAGACCGGCGATCACATGGTCGAAACACGGCCAATACACCTCGTCTGTGATATCAAGACTTCCCTCATAATCAATGATGTTAAGCTCTGCTCCCATCAGCAGACGCATGTCTCCATATTGACGAGGCACGACATACATGTTTCTGAAGTATAACGGGTCACACGTTCCCGGTATTCCCGGTCCGTGCTCCGTGATGCCGTAGACTTTCAGATGCTTGTTCCTCGCCTCGGCCACCATCTCATTCACCGTACTGAAAGCGTGACCACTCACGACAGTGTGCGTGTGGACATCTAAGAGAAAGTCTCCTGTTGACAGGAGACTTTCTTCTTCTTTCAAATATTTGTCACTCATTTGACAATTATCTTTTTACCGTTTCTTATGTATAATCCGTTTCTGCTGATCTGACCTACCCTCACGCCATTGATGTCGTAACAGTCGCCTTGTGTCTCCTCATCCGCCACGTCCGTGATTGCTGTCGGCACAGTAGGATTGACGTTCCATCCAAGCACATAGCTGTCAGCTGGAGTGAAGATGGAAGTGGCAGGCATCCGCAAGAATCCGTCACGTCCCGTTATCTGCTTGCCGTCAGCAAGGTAGAATCCGAGTCCGCGCTCACCGTCCCTGAACTCGTAGAAGTAAGCCCTGTCCGTGTTGACAAGCACAGAGTCGCAATACGCTCCACGTATATATGAGGTGTTTACCGTAGTCGTTGTGTTGGTGGTAGGTCTGAAAGAAACCTCCTCAACATCCGCATTGTATATTATTCCGCAATTAGCAGGAATATTCTTTCCCGTGATGCGAGTGAGCTTAAGAGTGTCTGCGTTTATGTCACGTCCCGTGACAGACCAGGCAGTGACGCCGTCAGGTATTGTCACAGGGTAGGTTGTGAAGAAACAGTCCCAATACTTTCCGAGTTTTACACCCTGATTGTCGACCTCCACATTCGGCTCGACAGCAGTCAACGTACGCGTCACAGTCTTGTCCACAATAGGGTCGAAGCTCAAATGAGGCGGCTGGTTATAACAACAGTTCTGGTTCACAACCTGAGCACGGTAGTTACAGTCCTCCATCAGGTGAGGCAATGTGTAGTCCGTCTCGTAACTCGTGGCGTTAATAATCAGGTTATATGAGCCGTCAGAGTTCTGCGTCCAGTTGACGATTTCCTCTCGCCAGTCACCCAGCAGGTCACCCAAGACACAAGGATTATACTTTGTGCCGTTGTTCATCGTACCGAAGGTATAGTTAGTTCCGTTGACCTGCATTCTCCAGAAGGCGTTCGCAGAAGGGTTCCAATACTCAAGCACCGACTTGTCATAATAATCGTCTGCCAAGTCTCCGTTCCAATATATCCTGTTGTTGAGGGACGCTCCTCCTCCATGTGATATGCTTTCGTTCACCACATTACCTTTTATGTCATATATGGCGCTTGAGGCGCTATGTTGGAAATATGAGCTTGTGGCTTCAGGATTGAAGTGTCCTATCAGTCCTCGTCCCGTGTCTGTGCTCGCGGTCTGTCGGACGAGTATCTCACCCGTGCGTGCGTCACGCAGGTCAGCTCCGTAAGGACTATGTTCATGAACCATGTAAACCTCCATACCGTCACGTTCAGTGTCGAAGTCGCCAAGGTGCAGCGCGTCGCCATGTCCAAGACCTGTTCTGTAGAGCAGTGTACCGTCATGATCCAAAGCTGCTGAGCCATACACGATTTCCTGTTTTCCGTCTCCGTCACAGTCACCTATGGATATCCAGTGAGCGCCTTCGCCCCAGAGTCCCTTACCGGAAGTCACGTTTCTTGACAACCAGCGCAGCTTAAGCTCCACGCCATTCCAGTCATACGCTCCCACAAACGCACCGGAATAATATCCGCGCGCGAAAATTGCGCTTGGGGCGCTGTCCTCGCCATCCAGATACGCCAATGCCGCCAAGTATCTCTCTGAGCGGTTTTGCTTGCTGTCTCCCCATATCGACGTGCTCACGTCACCGTATGCAGTATGATAGTAGACTGTAGACAGAGCGGCACCCGTCATACCGTCAAACACCGTCAGATACTCTGAGCCGTGGTCCTGCTTTCCGCGTGAGCTCAACAGATTCTCTGTCGGGCTGTCGTCATCCAACAGCACATAGTTTCCCTCACCGTCCACAGTGCCAGGTGCTGTCTTTACCATGAACTCACCATAGCCGTCACCATCGAGATCCCACGCAATGAACTGTATCGTATGCGCGCTGGCAAAAAAGTTAGGGCCCATGTCGATACGCCAAAGCTGTGTTCCATCCATCTTGTAACAGTCGAAGAACACATTTGACGTGTTGCCATTGCTGGCAGCGTCCTTCTCATTTGACGGAGACCACTTCAGAATTATCTCATACTCGCCATCGCCATCCATATCGCAGAAGGAAGCGTCGTTAGGCGAGTACGTGGCGTTGTACCTGTAATCCTCTGGAGCGGCCGCAAGCGGAATGAGCATATTCTGATTAGCCCATGTCTTCTGGCTGACCATCTCATCGATGAGTTTACCATCTCCGTCGTACACCTCCAGTCTGTAATATGAAGACACAGTACCATTAGCGTCACGGAAATTCGTCTTTCCCGTTATGAATGCACCGTTATTCAGAGCCACTGTCTGGCTTGTCGCTGAGCCGCGGAACAGCTTATATCTCACGTTCGTGCCGTCCGATTTGAACGAGCGCCAGCTGACAAGATTACCTGTACCCATGGACGCACCGGACAGACTGAGTGACATCAAGCCACGGTTCAGAGCCACCGCCTCTGGCTTCGGCTGTCGGTCTGATACCACGAACATCACCTCGAAATAGAACACCATCTCGCCGTCTCTCATAACCTTGACCACAGCCAGATGACCGGAATACTGAATGTCGTACGTATAGCCATCCTTGAGAGACAGCTCGAAATCTGTAGGGTCACCGTATATCTTATTAGGATAATTAGCCACCTCGCCATATCCCAACTCCTTGACATAGCTCAGAAGGTCTATGACACTTGACTCCTCGCCATACTTCAGCGTTCCCTTACAAGTGAACGCCTGCACGAAATCCTTGGTCGAGAAAATCGGCTCATCCACCTTACCCGTGATCTCAACGTTCCTGAAAGCAATAGACTTCGGGTTCTCATTATCCGTACCGTTCAGGTTGTATATGTACAAGTAAACGTAGAACGTGGATGCCTTGTCAGACGTTATCACGTCAGAAAGAGTATACTCATAGTGAGAGAATCCAGTGCTATTGGTTGACGTCACCTTATTTCTCAACGGAGACAGTCCGCTTGCCACACAGACATCCGAGCTGCCAGCCAACTGATAGTACACGTCCACGTTTCCTCCGTCCGTGCCTATCTTGGCAGCGTCGAAAGATATCGTCTGCGCCTTGAACGTGTG
>CALCEL010000014.1 GCA_937900485.1 uncultured Prevotellaceae bacterium | reverse complement strand
CTCAGATTCTCAAATTGTCATGTATAGGAATTATTGAATAAACAAATAAAAAGCGATGGAGCAACCTAACACACAGGATTGTCCACCGCCTCTACTCTTTAGATATGGTTTGCCTATTTGTAATCAGTCATATTAAGCGTGATACACACTTTTTCGTACATCGGTTTACCCATCAGCTTATTCATGACGAACTGACGAAACTTGTGGCTATTGTCGCTGTCAATAGTGTATGCCAGACGAATCACCATTTCAAGGTTGTACACGTCTATGTTCCAGCTCGGATGATGGGGGAACAGACGGAAAGAGCCGTGTGTGTCCTCCTCGTGTGCGATACCTTTATTATATATAGAGCGTATCATACGAAACACGATGGCTGATGAAACAAAAAGCATGTCTGCTATCTCGTCCACCGTCATCCACACGTCTTTGTCAGGCATGGTGATAATGCCACCCTCCGTCATTCTGATGATGCCTCTCTCAAAGACATCCTTGGGGATGATTGAAAAGTTTGAAGTTGTCATAGCCATCATTATTTGTTAGTTTCTATTGTAAGTCCTTTTTCTTTTCTGCGCTTTATCAGTTTATCCATCTCCTGCGAGATACGATTAGTCGTGACTTGTGCATATCGCTGGGTAGTCTTAATCTTTGAATGTCCCATCATCTTTGCCGCACTCTCGAAACTGATACCTTCTGAAACCAATAAAGTCCCGAATGTGTGCCGCCCTTGATGATGTGCCAGATGTCGATCAAAGCCCAACAATCTGCCCATATCGTCATACTCATACCAGAGTTTCTTCTTGGGGAATGGAAAAACGGGATTATTCATATCTGTCGTGTTATACATTGCGAGTATCTGCTCCGCTACTGGATGCAGGGGAATGAAAGCCTCCACTCCTGTCTTCTTCCTTGCTTTCCTGATGAAACGCTGTCCGTCCACGTTGCTTTCTATGTGTGTCGGGTAGAGTTCTTTCAGGTCAATGTATGCCAGTCCCGTGAAGATGGTGAACACAAGCATCCGTCTTGCAAACTCCATACGCTTCCCCTCAAACGGATGCAACATCAGCAAACGTACTTGTTCACGTGTCAGGTAGTGCACCTCGTTTTTGTCATTGTCACGCTTCTCATACTCCATATCCTCTAATGGGTTGGAGCGCAGTATTCCCTTGTCAACAGCACGATAAACCAGTCGGCTCATCCATGCCTGGCATCTGTTGATGGTGACAGAGGATAACCGGGTTGTTCGTTTCAAGAAGAAACGGTAGTCGTTGCCGAACTCGACGGTGATGTCAGCAAAGGCAATATCTTCCTTGCCGAGAGAGTGGAGATAGTCACGCAGGTGCATCTGGCACATATTGGAGCCTTTATATGTCTCTATTGACCTGATAGCCTCACATCGTGCTTTCAGTTTCTCACGCTCCTCTTCGCTCATTTCCATGAGCGTCTGTGTCTTGGGCAATGTCCCGTTGAGAGAGTTCTTCAAAAGTTCTGCACTTGCCACGCCTTGCTCGTTGACAAACGTCTGGTAATTGGTCTCGGCCCGTTTAATCAAATCCCGTAGGGCATTGGCATCCTTTACTGGGGAAGTGATTTTACCATTCTTCGCATCCCACTTGTCCGGCTTGCAGTAGATACCTGTTGCCATGACGGTTTTCTTTCCGTCAATGGTGATTCTCAGCATAACGGCTGTAGTGCCGTCTGCTCTCGTCTTTGCCCTGTTGATGTAGGGCATCAGTCTAAATGTACTTCTCATATTGCCGTTCTTTATACATTGTTTATAATACTAACACCAAATCCTTTGTGGCTTCGGCAAACTTGGCGGCTTCCTCAAAGAGTTTCTTCTGCGTGACCCTCGCATAGACTTGGGTCTGCGTGATATTCGTATGCCCTAGCATCTTGCTGATGACATCAATCGGAACATTCTCGGCAAGCGTGACGATTGAGGCATAATAATGTCGTCCCATGTGTGGCGAAACCATCTGTGTAGAGCCTGCGCTTTTGCATATCTTTCTCAGGTTGTCCCAAAGAGTCTTGTACTTCTGATAAGGCATCAATGTGTCTTGTCTTTCATCTTTGTACTTTTCAATCAAGTTAATAACTTCGGGCAACAGTTTAACCTGTGCAAGTGCCTTCGTCTTATGTCTGTTGTATTTCAGCCACAGATTTCCTTCCTCGTCTGTGACAAGGTTGTCTCTCGTGACAGAGACAGCATCAACGTATGCGGCTCCTGTATAGCAGGAGAATAGTAGCAAGTCACGCGAAAGTCTCAGTGATTTCTTATCTTTCGGTATCTCCAGACTTTGTATCTTCTTGAAGTTCTCTGGGGTGATAGTCCTCGGTGTACCAACCTGCATCTTCGGTAGCGTGTAGTTGGCAAAGAAGAGCCTGTCGGCATAGCCTTCTTTGTAAGCCAAACGGCAAGCCTTCTTTAATATTGCAAGATGCTTTCTCGTTGAGTTTGACATGAAGCCGCAATCTGTGATAAGGAATTCGTAGTAGTCGGAAATGAACTGGTTGGTTAGTTGACCGAAAGCAACATCTTTCGTCTTGAATTTTGCTTCGATGAACTTGCTGAGAGTTGTCCGTGCTTGTTTGTAATGAACAAGTGAACCCTCCACCCTGTCTATTCCGACACGCTTCTCCATATCCGCATAGAGTCTGCCCATCATATCCATCAACGTTACCTGACACTCCATACTGCCTTGCATCAGTTCCCTGATGCTTTGTGCGGTGAAATCCAAATTACGTTTCATTAGATTATCATAGGCAGAGTAGATGTTGAGCAGCAGTTTGTCAATCTTGGCATTGACCTCCACTGCCTCACGGCTCTTGCCTTCCAATCTGCCCGAACGGGGATTCCACAAGTTTGGGGTACACGACAGCTTGCAGGAGAACTGCGCCATCGAATTGTTGAGGGTGATACGTCCCATAATGGGTGCCTTTCCTCGCTTGTCTGTGCTGCCTTTCTTCAGGTACAGCAGCACCTTGAATTTTGTTACTTTCATCATGCTCTGAATTTGGGTTGCAAAATTAAACAATCTCAGAGCATCCCCTGCTATGCAAAATATGTCAGAACATGTATATTATTCCGAGCCACAAAGAATCTTGTACAGATTACCCGATTCTACACATATTACCCAAACAATCGTAGGTAACACTTTGGTAACGGAACAGCCTCAACATTCGTCCATGTTCGCAAGTTCAAGAATAAAGCAAATTAGCGCAAATGGGCTAATTTATAACGACTTACACGGAAATCAATGTAATAACTTCCACATTCCAAACTCCCTTGATTTCCTGCGGAATAGTAACTTACGTAACCATCCTGGACGCTCGAAGAGAGACCATTTGTCATTGTTAGGGTTATGATTCCACTCCCACTGCATTCCCAGCGGGTAAGTGCGGAAATTATCATTCGTGGGTAATGCTGTACGAGGGTATGAGCTTCCTGTGTCCGGTTTCTTGTATATGGTGTACGGAACGCCATTGTTGCCGATGACAGGCCATCCGTCCGCCCATTTCACTGGCTGAAGGTTAGGCATTCTGCCCATGGCTCCCAGGTCTTCCTGCATTATGGTCCACCACTCACCGTTTGGTGTATCGAAAAGAGCACCCTGATGCACAGTGTTTGGTTTTCCGTTTATTGTTTTCTCGACCAACAGCTTCTCCTCGTATGGTCCGAAGATATCCTTTGAGCGTAATACGGTCTGTGCTGAAGGCCATCCGCCGTATGTACCATATATATAATAGTAGTCGTTAATCTTGTACAGATGACATCCCTCCAGCATGTCATCAGCGCTGAAGACAGTTTTCTCCTGCTTCAGTTGGAAGTCCTCATCGAGCTCGCACATCTGAATGTTAGTGTTGCCGCAGACGATGTATAACTTGCCGTTGTCAAAGAGCATGCCCGGGTCATAGTATATACGTGACAGTTTCTTCTTCTCCCATGTTCCCTCAGGGTCAGTTGTTGTCAGGATAAAGCCGCCGGCGTCATTACCGTTGATAAGTATGTAGAATTTACCGTCGTGATAAGTCATTGAGCAAGCCCACATTCCCGCCGCGTACGCGTTTTGTCCGTTGGTGAGGTTATATCTGTCGCTGTTTGAAAGCTGCTCGAGAGGTTGTGCGCAGTATTCCCAGTTCACCAGGTCGTGTGATTTCAGTATCGTGCACCCAGGGAAGTGATGCATTGTAGTTGTGGCCATATAGTAAACGTCTCCTACTCGTATGACGTCCGGGTCTGGGAAGTCGGCGAAGATAATAGGATTCTTATATTTGCCGTTACCTTGGTCGCTTATTGATTGTGTAGTGAAGTCCTTGTGTGCCCAGTCTGTCTTGTAGTACTCCTCATACCAATCCATGCAAGCCTTACCACAGGCCTCCTCCATGCCGTTGAAGGCTGGCATGACGCTGCCGCTCTCAATCAGTTTGTCGATGTCAATGAGTACTCCAGTGCCAGACAATGTCATGGAGATGTTACCGTAGAAGTCCAGCATGGCCTTGAAAGCCTTACCCCATTTTGACGTGGAGCCTGTTGCCCATGTTCCGTAGTTTGGCTGAACCCAGTCACCGTGTTCGTTATAATGTCCCTCCGCCTCAGTGTTCACAGGACTCCAGTCCACCTCAGTGATAATTATCGGGTTAGTGTCGACTACTGGCACCTGTTTCTTGAATTGAGCTATCTTGGCCTCCGGACTTGGTGTATCGTCACTGCATCCGTACCAGCCACAGTAGTCATGTACTGCATAACCAATGTTATATCCCTCGATAGGACATGTGGCGTAACTGACATAATTAGATTGCCATCCAGTGCCCGGAGCCCAGATGACTCCCGTAAACCCGTTAGCTCGTATCTTATCCACGATAGGCTGGAAGAAGTCATGTAACGCAGCCACGTCTTCCTCACCTTTAGCGTTTTTCACGGATACTGGCTCATTAGCAAGTTCTATGCTTATCTGTCCTTCATATTTCTTTATTGAGTCGTTCTGAGTGAATAAGTCCCATACCGTCATCAGGTATTCATTATAATAGTCGCCCACTTGAATGTTGCCTGGACATACTCCGGGTGGTCTGACCACAACATACATACCATGCTTCATCGCTTTCTTGGCGAGAGGAAAATAGAGAGTCTTGAGATAATTTTTCAGTCTTGTGGAACTGAAACGTGAGATGTCAGCCTCTCCGCTTTCTTTACCGTCACTTTGTTTTGTTGGGTCGTTAGTCCATGCAGGGTCCATGTGCAGACGGAAAACGTCACAGTTAGCTTTCTCCATTCCTGTGAACAGTTTCTCAAAATAGTTTAGACAGGGAGTGACTGAACTGTAGTCCCATCCCCAGCGTCCCCCGTTGAACCAAGCGTTAGGTGTGTCCATGACGCCATGCAACACGACGTGATTACCGTGGCTGTCTGTCAACCATTTTCCTTCCACATGAATCGAGGGAAGTGGTTTTTGCAGCTGTGCGAACAATGATATATTCACTGCGCACAAGCAAACTAAAAGGAATAATTTTCTTGTCATCGCATAACATTTATGATTATGCCGTAAAGATATGTTTTTGCGGAATGTAGCAATACGGAAAAACGTTTCAAGAGTATTGTTTTTTGTCTAAACCCCGTCTAATCCGCCAAGAACACGCAAATCATCCTTTGTTTGCCAACGTCAGTTGTCTTTATTGTTCTTGTTTGTGTCCATATATTCCTTTGGTGTGATACCGAAGTGTGCCTTGAAAGCTGTAGAGAAATGTGTCTGGTCATTATATCCGACACAGTCGGCGACTTGTGAGATATTGATTTTTCCCTCACTAAGTAGTCGCGCCGCTTGTTCCATTCTCAGATTTCTCAGGAACTTACCCGTTGCTACGCCCGTTATCTCTTTCATCTTCCTGTGCAGCTGCGCTCTGCTTATTCCCACGTCAGACGCGAGAATATCGACGTTATAATCTGGGTTTGACATATTCTTATTGATAGACTTCATGACCCTTTCCATCAATGTCTCGTCATTACCTTTTACCTCTATATTCTCTATTTTGTCGTCCTGTTGCAGTGCTCCGGAGAATTTGCCCCTCAGTCGTCTCACATTATCCACCAGGTTGTCTATTTGTACCTGGAGCTCGTCCATGTTGAAAGGCTTGGCGATGTATGCGTCGGCTCCATTCTTCAGTCCGTCAAGTCTGTTCTCCACAGAGCTCTTTGATGATAACAGGATTACTGGTATCTGGCTTATCATAGGATTGTTCTTGATCTTATTAAGCAGAGTGACACCATCCATCTCCGGCATCATGACATCACTGATGACGATGTCATATTGCCCCGACAGTAGCGTCTTCATAGCCTCCTTGCCGTTGTTGCAGTGACTGAAGTCGTATTTATGACTGAGCTCAGAGGTGATGTAGCAGATTATCTCTTCATCATCATCCACGAGCAGCACACGTGTTGAGTGGCTGCTTTGTTTGTTCGGTGTCGAGATGTCCTCTTTTGATGATGATGTTATCATCTCCTCGGGTTTCAGATGAGCGTTGCCTTTAGGAATGGTGATTTTAAAGCATGCTCCCTGTTGGTTGTCTGTCCTGTCCAGCGCTTCGATGTCTCCTCCGTGCATCTTCACTATGTTCATGCTGAGGTTAAGTCCGATGCCTGTGCCCTGTATGCCCATGTTGTCGGCGTTATGACCTTGATAGAAACGGTCAAAGAGATGTTGCTTGTCCTCATTCTTTATTCCGATACCATTGTCTGTTATCAGTATCTCTACGGAGTTCTCACGCTCAGTCAGTCTGACGTTTATCTCCCCGTTGTCCTGAGTGTACTTGAATGCGTTGGACAGTATGTTGGATATAACCTTGTCGAAGTTGATGTGGTCAATCCATGCAGGCACAAACATGTTATCATACTCGAAGGTGAACTTGATGCCCCGTTGCGTTGCGTTGTACTGATACAGATTGCATATCTTCTTTATGAAGTCTGTGAGGTTGGTCTCACGGCAATGCAGTCTCATCTGTTTCTTGTCTATCTTTCTCTCGTCGAGAATCTGATTGACAAGAAGCATAAGTCTTTGAGCGTTGCGTTCGATGATAGACAGGTACGACTGCTCGTTCTCATCCGTGACAATCTCCTTGAGTTTGTTGATCGGACCGAGTATCATGGTGAGAGGGGAGCGTATGTCATGTGTGGCATTGATGAGGAATTTCATTTTCTCCTCATCCAACAGTCTTTGTTTCCTCTTAAGGTGCTCACGTATGATGATAAAGATTGTCAGTATAGATATCAGGACGTATAATGCCACAGCATACGCTGTCAGATACCACGGGTTTTCCACGTTCAGCCTCAGAGTCAGCGGCGTGTCCGACAGGTTGTTGTTGTCCTCCATATATATATATAATGTGTACGAGCCAGACTTCATCTTACCCAATACTATCGTGTTGCTTCCCCTCAGGTATGAGATCAGAGGACCATTGTTGATCCTATATTGGATGCGCATGTTGTCCGGGTCTTGAAAATTCAGTGGAGAGAACTCCATCAATATGGTGTTGACGTCGTGAGGAATATCGAATTCCTTGTTTCTGAAATCAAGAATCTTACCGTCGATGACGATATGCGTGAGGTTCGTGTTCAATGAGTTTTTCTTTTTCCTCACAATGTCTTTCGGATTAAAGATGGTGATGCCGTCTTTTTTACCGAACGCTATTCTTCCGTCAGGGAGCAGTAGTCCTGCGTTCGCCACGTACTCTCTTGTATTCTGGCCGTTTCCGTTAAGATGGCTGACGAAGATTTTTTCTTTCTGTACGTATTGCCATATTCCCTTTGACGTGCTAAGCCAAAGGTCGCCTTTGTTGTCTTTAATTATGCTGCAGACATAGATGTCATCCAGAGGTCCCGCTCCAGGAAAACGTATTGTCTTTCCTTTGTCACGGTAGTAAAGATAGAGGCCGTCTTTAGTGCCGATTACAATGTTCTTGTCGTCAGTCTCACATAACGCACTGCATTCCGTCTCGTTCAGTTGGACATCCCATCCGAGTGAGTTGAACTGCTCGTTCGCTGGATTCAGACATGATATTCCTGTGGCTGTGGCTATCCATATGAGTCCTTCACTGTCCATCATTATGTTTGACACCCAGTTGTTGCATATCCTTCCGTTGGATATATTTGTCGTGTCATTGTACAGCTTATACTTTTCGTCTCGAATGTTGTATTTGCACAGTCCTTTTCCGAAAACAGATATATACAGGTTGCCCGTTCCGTCGTATATTATCTGTCCTATGTCGGAACCTTCGAAGTGAAGTTTTCTCGTTATATTGTTGTTACGGGTGTCTAGCAGATAGACGGAATGTCCGGTGCTTATCCAATAACGTGTATCTCTCTCGTGGCATACGGACCTGAGCTCGGGTAGAGTGTTGATGCTGGATGTGATCTGTCCCTCATAGTTCACTTGACATATCCATCCTTGTCGGCTGGCGCACAGCAGTCCGTTGGTTTTTCCGTCTGTTCCGCTATGTGTCGCCGAGGCTGGTGATATGGATGTCAGACGTCCGGTGAATGTCTGGTTCTGTTCTGTGAGACGCCAGTCATTGAAGACTGGCTCGTGACGGTATGTCCTGAATATGCCGGCGTCGTAGCATGTCATCCACAAGTTCTCGTTCTTGTCACGCATGATACGACTTATGAATGTGAAGTCCTGCTGTCTGTGTCCCTCACTCAGTGTGACTCTTCTTACTTTGTTGTCACCAGGCTCTATCATGAGCAATCCCTGTCCGTAAGTGCACAGGTACAGTTTGCCGGACTTGTCCAGCAGAGCATGGTTGATATTCATCTCACCTGTTACTTCACTGAAGTCATAGCGGGTGTCGGAAAACTCGTCAGTCTTGTAGTTGTATTGCATGATGCCTTTCTTGCATACGATAAGTATGCGATTGGCATCCATGTTGATGAATGACATGGCCTCGCCATGTGTGCTTTTTATTTTTTTCTGTAGCTTATTGTCTCCTTTGCTCAGATATGTGAGACTGATGATGTTCTTATGATTGGATGTCCACAGGTTTCCTTTTCTGTCGATGTACATGTGTTCTGTGAAACCGTTGTCCTTATCCGCGTATGTCGGTGTGTACCATTTTACGACCTCGTTCTTCACGTCCATGTAATACACACCATGTCCCGCAGTACCGATTATGACATTGCCATTTTTGTCGAGGACCATCGTCTTGACCCTCGGTTTCAGATTATTCGGAAAGGTCTGCCTGATGAATCTGTCGTTGGCATAGTCATACTTACACATTCCTTTTCCGTGTCCTATCCACAGATTGCTGTCATTGTCGGTGACGAAGCAACCGATGTAATTGTCTGGCAGTGAGGTACTGTCACTATGTACGTGGTAATAGTTGGTGAAATGGTAACCGTCATACTTTGACAGGCCGTAGTTCGTGGCAATCCAGATGAATCCGTATTTGTCCTGACATATGTCGGTCACACTGGAGCTGGCAAGCAGTTCCGAAGTGTAGAGCTTACCATTTATCGCCTTTGTCGTGGCTGTGACAAAACATATTAGTATGAGTAAGATATTTCGCATGGTTATCTTTATTTTTTTCTGAGTAGTGTCAGATGTTTGTTTATGTGTAGTCAGTTAGTCAGTTATTTATAATATGTTGTAAAGATAGCTCAAAATATTCTTAACGGCAAATTTTATTTGTACTATGCTTGTGAATGGATATGTTTAATCGGTGCTGTCCGTTGTTTTTCTCCGATATATGAAATGTGGACTGAACGTCTGAGATGATTCTTTGGCGTACTGACTTCCCGGCTCATTTTATGCCCCGTTGGTGAAATCTGCGATGAGTTTAATGAAAAAATATCATTGATGCATATTGCGTTCTCAACTTTGTTCGTAAATTTGCCTTGTATAATATCAGCGACATGCCTCATAGAGCAGTTTTTGTGAGTTTAAGTGACGCAGTTTTTGTGTTATGTTGAAGAAAAAAAAGCTTTCATATTATAGACGTTGTCAGTCTCCTGTCCTAGCAGCAATAATTGTCTCTTCTTTGATATCATGTGTTCACTACAAAGAAACGCATGTTATCGCTGATTATGTGACGGCTGAGAATGTGGCTGAACACTCCAGTGAGGTTTTTCTAGTCATGTATGACGCCAAGAAAGGAAAGGAGCAAGTGTTAGAGGCTGTTCACGACTATGGTTGTGATTTGATATACGATTATAATGTTATAAAAGGTATGGCGATTAAGAAAAACAAAGATATGGGGTTGGAAGAGACTATGAAACTATTCAAAAAGGTTGACGGGGTGATTAGTGTGGACTACGATTATGTCTTACATATTGATGACCCTGTGAGACTTGAGACAAGATAACTTTGCTGATATTCCTGACGTTTTGCGTTTAATTCTGTTAATTACTGATTTATGAGAATCGTTAAGTCTTTTGTAAGTGTAGTCTTGTTTGGAGCCATGATCCTAGGTTGCTCCGTCAATAGTGATATGTCTGAGAAAATAATGAAGAGTGAAAATGGTGATGTGAGCTTTGTTGAGGCCCGTAATTATTTTTGTAAGAACGGAATGGACAGTCTCCTCACAAATCCGAAAATCACGTCAGAAGGTACATTTCATGAGATCTTCGGAATGGCGACGACAATGGGTGAGAACGGAAAGCCGACGATAATAGATTTTGATAAACAGTTTGTCGTAGCTGTGGTGCTACCAGTGACCGACCTGGACACGCGTGTTAAGCCGGAAAAGGTGATAGACAAGGGTGATAGATTGTGTTATGTGTACTCCGTCGAACAAGGTGAACGTATGTCATATTCCATACAACCTATTTCCATAATAATTAT
Source organism: uncultured Prevotellaceae bacterium (assembly GCA_937900485.1). GTDB lineage: Bacteria > Bacteroidota > Bacteroidia > Bacteroidales > Bacteroidaceae > Minthosoma. The sequence goes on along the minus strand of CALCEL010000014.1, from coordinate 19,626 downwards.
TGACAGGGCTTTTGAACGCAATCATGTGGTTTTGAAAAAAAAGAACGGAAATGACTAAGATAGAGAACGAAAAAAACACGGTGTGTCAGATGATACGTCTATACAGCAAGTATCATCTGAAGCAGGAAGTTATGTCTGAGGAGTATGAACAACTGATGAGCTATGCTTGTAAGAGGCTTGACAGATGTAAGTTTGGAGAGAATAAAACTGCGTGTAAGTTCTGTCCTATCCACTGTTATGCACCAAAGCAGCGCGAGGAGATAAGGAAGGTGATGAGATGGGCAGGTCCGAGAATGATTTTTTTCTGTCCAAAGCAGTCATTCTCACATATCTTTGAGACCATTACTTATCTCGTGAAAAGTAAGTGCCGTGAGCACTGACAGATACCTGTTTTTGCGCTTTTGTCTGTTTTCTTTGGAAGAGTAACCGCAATAAGGGTGTTTAACATAATTTAACCTAATATTGAAGACTCAGATTTTGTTATCTTAAAATTATTGACTTTCTTAGTGTTGTGGATTAATATCCGTTATCTTGTTTTCCTAGTTTGGATATTTAGTTTAATCAAATACTTTACAAGTATGAAATACATTTTAACCTTTTGTGTGATGTTACTCCTCGGAATAAGTGGAGGTTCTGCACAGAACAGCTTATCTACAGGCAATGAGGTGGTGGACGTTATCATGTCCAGACGTTCTGTACGTAAGTATCTTGACAAACCTGTAGAGCACGACAAACTCGAGACAATAGTACGTTGTGGCATCAATGCTCCAAGTGGTATGAATGGCCAGCCTTGGGTGGTACGTGTTGTCGAGAACCAGAAACTGATAAGTGACATCACGGAGGTGTTTAAAAAATATAATGCGGAGATGGTCAGGAACGACAAGAACTTCAAGAACATGTTCCGTAATGCTCCTAATGTGATATGTGTTTGCACTCCGTCAAAAGGTGGCGGTGACTTAGACGCTGGTATGTTAGGTGAGAATATGATGCTGGCGGCAAAGTCACTTGGACTCGGAACGTGTTGCTTAGGAGGTCCGGTACGTTTTCTCCTGTCTAATGAGGAGGCGGGATTTTTCATCCGTAGTCTTGATATTCCGGAAGGGTATAAGTTGAATTACATCATTGCTGTAGGCTATCCGGATGAGGTTCCCAATGCTAAGAAGCGTGACGAGAGTAAGGTGAAGTTTATTAAATAAATTAAGACATGGCTGATTATGAAAAGTTTTGATTCTAAACCGTGGATTCTTCCACAGCCAGTACTCATTATTGGTACTTACGACGCGTCTGGTACGCCAAACGCCATGAACGCCGCCTGGGGCGGTCAATGGGATATGCATGAGATAATTATCTCTCTTGGTTCTCACGCCACTACGGACAATCTGAAAGTCAATGGAGATTTCACTGTTGCTTTCGCTACTAAGGACACGATGATTGCTTCCGACTACGTGGGCATTGTCAGTGGTCGTAAACAGAAAGACAAGATAGCGAAGACAGGATGGTCAACGAGCAAAGCTCCGAATGTGAACGCTCCTTTGTTCTCTGACTTCCCAATGACGTTGGAGTGTCGTGTCAAACAGAAAATGGACGAGTCAGACTCTGGTTGTTATCTTATAGCGGAAATAGTGAATATTCTCTGTGATGAGGTTTACTTGGGTGAGGATGGTAATCCTGATATGGAGAAGATGTGTCTGATCACATATAATCCTATCAATCATACATATGTTCAATTAGGCGCCACTGTTGGTAAAGCGTTTTCTGACGGTAAGAAATTGAACTGATTTGTATACTGTGTACAGCTAATCTCAAATCGTTTGTCAGCATCTCACGTGATGCTGATAACGATTTGAGATTATTTTTTGTTATTACAATAGGGAAATAAAGGATAATTTAGGGCATAACCAAATTTCCTATGCCTGATTTTTTTACTAAATAAAGGTTAACTTGTTGATAATCTTAAAACAAGATATTAAATATTCTTATGTCTCTTTTTTGAAATTCTTAGGTTAGGATATTCTCTACAAACAGGTCTGCAGTTTTAAAAATCCTAACCTGAACTTTTCAACGTCCTAACCTGAGATTTTCAGACGCCTAATAAGGCATGGGAAAATTTCAGAAGTCATTTTTTCGTTGTCTCGTGTCAATAGAAAAAGGGGAGTTTCGGACAATAAAAATTTAAGGTGCGGATAGGAAATTTGGTTAGGTGTTTCATCTCTCATCTGTAAGTTTTGTTGTTCTCCTATCTATCCCTTTCAACAGCCTGCAGGATGCTTGTCACTGACGAATAGTGAATCGTCACACACTGAGTCTTATGTTGTCTATACGCCACTTGACTACTCCGGCTGGTACTTTTACCTCCACTATGTCGCCTGTTTTTTTACCGATAAGAGCTTGTGCAATCGGTGATTTGATTGAAATCTTCTTGTTGGACAGGTCTGACTCGTGTGGGCTGACGATGGTGTAGTTGAATACTGAGCCAGTGTTCATGTTGGTCAAGTCGACGTTGGAAAGTAAACCCACGGTGTCAGAACTGAGTCTTGATGTGTCAATGACTCTTGCGTGCTCTAACACTCTTTGTTTGAATCGTATTCTGCCTATGAGCTTTGACTGCTCACGGCGTGCCGCATGGTATTCGAAGTTTTCACTTAGGTCGCCTTTCTCTCTCGCCTCGATAAGCGCTTCCTTTACTTTGGGATATTGCACGTATTCCAATTCATGTAATTCTGCGACCAGTTTGTCGTATCCCTCTTGTGACATGTATTCCATATTCTTTTATCTGTCTTTGATGGTGATGAGTGTTTCTTTTTGACAAGATAAATGTCTCATCGGTATTGTTTTACAATTCTGTGATTTTTATGCCAAGTGCGACGGCTAATATGCCAATCGTCACGCTGGCTCCGATATATGCCGCAGAGGGTAGTATATCGTCAGATCTGAGCATACCGTATGACTCGTTGGCAAATGTGCTGAATGTGGTGAAGCCCCCGCAGAATCCTGTTATCATTAGCATCTTTATGTCGTTGGATATGACACCTTTTGTGACAAGTCCGAATAGAATGCCTATAAGGAAGGAGCCTGCTATGTTGGTGGTCAGAGTCATCCACGGTAAAGACTGGTCCGTAATCTTAGAGACGAGATAACGGCAGACAGACCCGATTGCTCCGCCGAAAGCAACTAATATAATGTTTTTTATCATTACTAAATCAGATTATGTTGGTTGGTTCAATCTTGTGTTTCGTGTTTGGAAAAAAAATAGTGTTCCTTACGTTACATTTCCTGGTGCAAAGATAATCTTTTTTCAGATATTCTCTTTTATTCTTCATGGTATGTGTTCTATATGTGGCATTAATAAATGCTTCGTCATTGATGTGTCGAAACGAGTGTGTTAAGGTAAGGTACGCTAATCTGAATAGTGTAGGTTTTTTAAATGGAAAAAGACACTTACATACTCTTTGTGTCAATAAGAGAATGAAAGTGTCATTGATGAGAGTCTGCTCTCGTAGTTCTTAATTCTTAACCCAAGACTCCAGTTCTTGCTGCGTCGCATTGTTAAGCAGTTTGCCTTCTTTCCATGTCACCTGCGGATAGGTCTGTCTCAGATCATCGCAAGCCTTCTTTATGGTACTTCCACCAGATGTGGCGAAAGGTATCACGGTCTTGTTATTGAAATCGTAAGATTCCATGAATGTATTGATGATAGTCGGAGCAGTGTACCACCAGATTGGGAAGCCGACGTAGATCACGTCATACTTTTTTATGTCATTCATTTTCCCCGTTATGGCAGGTCTGGAGGACTTGTCCTTCATCTCCACAGAGGAACGGCTGTTTTTGTTCGTCCAGTCCAGGTCTGCGTCGGTGTATACTTTGTCTGGTTTAATCTCGTGGATGTCTGCTTTCAATACGTCTGCCAGTCTCACCGCCACGTCTTTAGTCACACCTGAGGCTGAGAAATAGGCGACAAGTGTTTTTGTCTCACTCTTCTTTTGTTGTTTGTCTTGAGCCATCATGTTGACTGTGATTAACGCCATAGCGATTAATAGAAATGTTATTCTTCTCATAGTAAGTTATTTTTTGATGAATTTCTTTCCGTTTGTTATGATGATACCATTGTGGTTCTCCTTAAGGGGCATCCCGTTTGCGGAGAAGTGTCGGTGGTCTTCAATCGCGTTGTCCGTCAGCGATTGTATGGATGTGGAATCAGTCACAGCCTCGACATGCATCGTTCCGTTCAGTCTGCTTATGATATCTGTGTCGTCGTTTGTGCTTCCCAATATGTAGAGTCCGCTGTAGCGACTGGCATTTCCGTAGTACATCACGACGTTTCCCCACGGAGAGAACAGTGCTATGGTACCCTTTGGACAGTCTCCTTCTACGCAGTCATTTCCGTGTCTTATGTCTGTTGGTGTGTAGAATATCTTCTCGTTGTTGCTGTAGTTGCTCACATCGACATCTAAAGGGAGCATAGAGTAGAGTGATTGTGAGGCGCTGGTGTTGTTTAGCACGAAAATGACGCTGTTTGTTCCGTCGCTGACTCTTATGTACATGTTGTCTGATAAGTTATTTGACATATTATTTTCCTTAATCCATTCGCTGACCATTTCGTTCACGTTGTTGGTCTGTGATGAGCGTATCCACAGGTTGTCGTAGATGTACTCACCGTCAGGAATGAGTCGTTTGCAGTCTGTCACCACAGAGCTAATGCCGCTTGATGCACTTGACTCAACCAGTCCGATGTTCTTGCCGTACATCTTGGAGCCGTGTCTGAACAGGAATGACTGCATTGGGGCCGCCATGCGTGACCACCATAGCGGTGTGACGACGATGATGTCTTGATAATTATCGAGGTTGATGTCTATATCCTCAATAGACGGGTAGCAGTCTGCGTCATCGGGACTGTTGTTTATGGCCGATATCAGCTCTCTGCCTATGGCATAGTTGTTGACGTCATACTCGATACCTTTCTCTGAGGGGACGACTTCAATCATGTCTGCGTTGAGCTGACTTTTCACCTCAGTGGCTATGGTACGGCAATTGCCGGTGTGGCTGTAGTACGCCACCAGAGTCCTTCCTTGTGTCAGCTGTGACATTATTAGCAAGATGGCAAGTGCGAAAAGGTGTCTCATGTTCCTCTACTTATTATTATTTTTGATTGTTGTTATTAACAGTATGCAAAAGTATATAAGAAAAGAACACGTGATATTACACAATTTTAAGTTTGTCATACCAAAATTTCGGATTGTGCGTGTCACTGTAGAGAATTGACAATAGGAAAAGCGTGTGGCAGTGACGTGATGACGACGGTTGAGATGTTTATTCTGGTTGCCAGAAACGTCTCAGATCTTCGATGATTTCGTCATAGTCGTCCTTGGTGAACTTACCTTCGCCTCGCATCATTATTGTGTAGGTGATGCCATCGAATGAGCGGTATACGTTAGTGTCACGAAAACCGTTACGTTTGTAAAAGCTGTGTCGTCTCACTCTTTGTTCCATGTTGTCACAGGGTTGGTCCGGTGACTCCATGTCTAATATGAAAGGTTTGCCGTCGTGCCGTTTTATCAGTGACGTGAGAATCTCCTGTCCATAGCCCTTGCCTCGTAGTTCCTCGCGCACGGCAAAATACCAGAACCAGTTAATACTTTTACGAGGGTAGACAATCGTTAATCCTATAAATGTGTCATTGTCATAGTGCGCCGTGAAGTCCAAGGGCATTTCTACTACAAGTCTTGTCAGTTCGTCCCAAGGTATCTGTTCTTCCTTAGGAAATGCTGTCTCGTATAATTCTCTAAGCTGTACAGTGTCGCTGACCTCATGAATCTGTTTCTCTCTCATGTTGTGTCTTGTGCTCAGTATCGTTATTCTTTCTCTCTTTATTTTGTGTGTTGTTTCTTGCCAAAAGACTACTATAGTTTAGACATGAACTTTGTTTTGTCCACAATAAACCTCGTGTGTGTGCCTTCGCCGAGTAACGTACCCTCAGAGTAAGCTGATACCTTGAACTCTATCTTTCTTCCGTCAATCTTTGTCACCTCAGCCTCTGCCGTCACCTTATCTCCTATCTTAGAAGGTTTGAGATGAGATGAGGATATGTGTCCTCCTACTGTTGTGCTGTTCTCTGGTAACTCTCCAGCCACTGCGTTCATTGCGGCGTTCTCCATGAGTGCTATCATAATGGGGGTGGCTAACACTGATAGGTCTCCTGAGCCGATGGCTATCGCAGTGTTGTTCTCTGTAACAATAAGCTCACTTGTGTGTTTGAGTCCTGTCTGTATCATTTTGTGTCTAATTTTTAATGTGAAGTTGTTAGTATGTTTGTTATGTTATTCTGTTTCTTCAGTCTACCGCCTCAAGGTAAAAGCTGAAAGGTCTGAACCCGTCATTACAGCTTATCATGGCGCTCATCGGGTTGCGCATCCATCCGTCAAAAAAGTTACCTTCTCCTCTCGAAAGAGATTCTACAAACTGGCGCATGGATTCCCAGGCCGATGGACACATCCCTTCGGGACGTTGTCCGTTTTCTGATATCCATTGCTGTCCCTCATGGACGTCGCAGGCGTGCTCGATAGGGTTCTCATATTTATCCATCAGGTCAGTGTATATGGTTTGTCTGACTGCGGTTATTCGTACATTCCTCATTTCTCTCGTGGTATTTTCATCCAGTATTGCCTCTCCTCAAAGTCCATTTTCTCGATGGCATAGCGTAGGGTGGTGCGTGGCATGTGCGCTACATGTTGACTGAGGAAGTCACGTAGCAGATCCATGCTTATCTTTTTCCCCATCTCGCGTAACATCCATCCGACTGCCTTGTGCATCAGGTCGTGCGGGTGGTGTAGGTGGATGTTGGCGTATCTCACGCACCATGACGGGTCTCCCTTGTCAGTCGTCATCCATGTGCATACCATGCTCATCCTCTGTCTCCATAGGTTATCACTGTATGCTAACATGTCTATGATGCTTTGTTTGTCTTTCAGATGTGACGGCAACATTATCCATTGTCCGAGGATTTTCGGGGCTGTAAGATCCACCAGGTCCCAGTTGTTGGCTCGTTCTGCATACTCGAGATACATAGACACTATGTCGTCACGCTTGCCAATGCTCTCCTCGTCATAAAATCTGTTCTTTGTCGACAATCTTCTGAATCGCTCAACGAGTAAGAGCAGACCGCATAAACGCACCTCATGCCATTTGGACATTAACAGTTCAGGTACTTCGTCAATGGATATATCGTGTGATATAGCCTTGACGGTCTCACGTGTCTGAGGAGTTCTCAATCCGAGAAACTCGTCACCCTCACCGTACTCGCCTGGTCCTGTCTTGAAGAAACGTGACAAGATGCCCCTTTGGCTGTCATTACGCAATGACTCCATGTATGTGATGACTTCCTTTGCTGTTATCTTTTCGTTTAGTCTTTGCTTCTCGGTTTTCATGACTCATCAACGTGTTAAGTGTGACCTTCTGCAAAGGTGGCATTTTTTTTGTAAACTAAGAAATAATCCTTTTGCTTTATGCTAAGACAAAACAAAGCCGCAGCACGAGTAAAGGACAAATTGTAGTGTTACCAAATTTCCCGTGCCAGTTTTCAGATAAATTTGGGTTAACTCGCCGATAATCTTAATATAAGGCTTTTGAAAATCTCGTGTCTCTTTTTTGAAATTCTTAGGTTAGGATATAGTCTACAAACAGGTATGCAGTTCTCAAAACCCAAACCTGAACGTTTCAACGTCGTAACCTAAGATATTCTGACGCCGAATAAGTTATGGTAAATCTTCAGAAGTCATTTTATCGTTGTCTTGTGTCAACGCTAAAAGGGAAATTTCGAAAATGGGAAAATGTTCGAAATGGAAAGGTGATGTTATCAGAAATGATTACAGCGTGCTCTCAGACTGGGGACAGGAAACGAATGGAATGAAGAATCATATCAGCAGCTCTTTCACTCTGACATGTTCATACTATTATATGTTAAGGGTAATGTCTGGGGTCGCTACTGCATTGGGACATGATGACGACGCTCTGTTGTGGTCGAGTAAGGCGTCAGACGTGAAGTCTGCTTTCAACAGAAAGTTTTTCCACGATGGTGTGTATGAGTTCGGCAATCAGGCTAATTATGGAATGGCATTGTTTTACGGACTCGTTGACTCTGCCTATGTGAAGAGCGTTGCCAAGACATTGGCGGAGACTGTCATGTCTAGTGACTATAGTATCAAAGCTGGTGAGAGCGGCTTGAGACCTATCCTCATGGCACTCTCTGACAATGGATATAATGATGTAGTGTATTGTATTGCGAAAAAGACGACGTTCCCAAGCTACGACTATTGGTTAAAATGTGGAGCTACCACGTCTCTTGAGTATTGGGACCTGTCTTTGAGTCAGAATCATTGTATGATGGACCATATTGAGGAATGGTTTTATGGTAAGTTAGGTGGAATATCAGATCTTGGTGATGCCTATCTACAGTTACGCTTGAGCCCGTGGATTCCTTCCGACATGGCGTCTGCCGATGTCAAATTACAGTCTCCTCGTGGAATGGTACGTGTGTCATGGAACAGAACCGCAGAAAGTACGGAATATCTTTTGTCCGTACCTATTGGTTCTACTGCAGAGGTGTGTCTGCCAGTCTTGAAAGGTGAGAGGCTGATGGAGAGCGGACATGACTTGAATGAAATTGCCTCTGTGTCAAATGTGGAGTATACGGATTCTTTGGTGACGTTTATCTTAGGAAGTGGAGACTATCGTTTTACGATGAATGGCAGCATGTTGTCCTCGCAGGACAAATAGTCGTTGAAAAGTCAAATTTATCCACCTTATTTAACAGATGCTGACACGATTGTCGTCAAAAGTTTACCTTATGATGCCTTGAATGTATTATGAATTTTATATATTTGTGACGCAGACACGTGAAACGAGATAGTTATCATCTTGAGATGTGTCAGTGAACGTGTGATGATTAAACATGCCTGGTCACCACGAATTATATGGAGTAATGATTCTAATTGTTTAAGCCTATGTCAATCGTTTTACTTGTGAATGGTAGTGCGAGAATTAACGGATGTACTGCCAGAGCCTTAAAGGAAGTGGAGAAAACACTTAATGATGCCAATGTGGAGACTGTATGGGTGAACGTCGGAAAGCATGATGTCAGAGGATGCATATCTTGCTTCAAATGTGCGGAGAAAGGTCAGTGTGTGTTCAATGATATTGTCAATGAGACGGCCCCGTTGTTGGAGAAGGCTGATGGTATAGTTGTGGGCACACCTGTTTACTACGCTGGTGCGAATGGCGGGTTGTTGGCTTTCCTTGACCGTCTTTTTTTCAGCACTCACTTTAACAAGACGATGAAGGTTGGCGCTGCTGTTCTATCATCACGCCGCGCTGGAAGTACGTCGGCGTATGATGAGATAAACAAGTATTTCACAATAAGCGGAATGCCGATTGTATCCAGCACGTACTGGAATGAGGTACATGGTTATACGGCGGAGGATGTCGAGAAAGACATGGAGGGATTACAGACTATGCGTAACCTTGGCAGGAATATGGCCTTCCTCATCAAATCTATTGAGTTGGGAAAGCAGAACCTAGGTCTGCCGGAGAAGGAATATGGTACGTTCACCAATTTCATGGATGGTCTTTAATGATAATGTGATAACATGACAGTAGAGGATTGACCTGTTCAGTGATTCCGTATAATGTCTTATATGTTGAAATGAACAAAACAGTATTTATAGTTGTATTTATACTCTCTTTTGTGTGTGATGTTCATGCACAAATGTATGAGATGTGGAATGAGACAGAATGGATAGCGTAAGAGCCAGAAGACACGGTGATGTCTGTTGGCTTACATTTTCCTGAGGCACGCTCTGTCTTTGGAGACAGAAAGGTGGGAAAATATAAGATGCCCGTGTTCCGCACCGATATTAAGTTGTATAATAAAGTCAGTCGCTCTATGGCCCGTTTGTGTAGATTAGTACAGTTCGATTTTATGCTCAACGGCGAGAAAGTCGGTGATCTTTTCCTTGATTCGGGATGGACAGACCACTCCAAAGATGGTTTGTATGTTGACTTCGACATTAAGACATTGTTGAGGAAAGGGAAGAATCACGTGGAGGTGATGCTCGGTAACGGATTTATGAATATCCCGAACCAACATTATAATAAACTCATCTCCTCTTTTGGACAGCCTCGTTTGAAGATGCTTATTTATGTTGAGTATGAGGACGGAAGTGTTGAGTCTCATTCTATTGATGACCAGCGGTGGCTGGTGAGTGAGAGTCCTATAACCTTCAGCAGTATCTCTGGAGGTGAGGATTACGATGCTACGAGGTGTGACTCACTCAGTTGGAAACGTCCAATATATGTGAAGTACGAAATCAAGCTCATGCCTCAGAGTTGTGTTGAGTCGACGATGCGACGTGAGATAAAACCATATATTACTATGTTTCTATGAGACAGACAGAAAATAATGGCGACAAGATTGTGACGCCTGATGATAAGATACAGATAGAGATGCTTTATAAAGAAATGTATAAAGCGATGATAGCCAAAGACATTCAGTCACTGCGATCCGTCCTCGCTGATGATTATGTGCTTATACACATGACGGGAGTTCGTCAGAGCAAGAGTGAGTATCTGCACGCCATTGCAGACGCCACACTCAACTACTTCTCTGTGGACGATGATGAGATAGACATTCATGTTGATGGCGACAAGGCGGTGATGACTGGTCGTAGCAGAGTCAATGCCGCAGTGTATGGTGGTGGCAGACACACATGGAGACTTCAGATCAGCTCCTCCCTGGTGAGACGTGACGGAAGATGGTTGTTTGCTGAGCAGAGAGCGTCAACATATTAACACGCTAACTAATATTATTCAGACCATAGATGTGTCAGTTTCTGTTATGACGTAATATCATTTTGAGCGTATGATACACCTACCACATATATAACTCACATGATGATAAGTCTTAATATTATAGGTGTTCCATGCATATAACCCGCAAAACACCGTCAAATAGCGTAATGTATGAAAGAAGATGGTTTGAAATAATATCTTTTTCAAAAAAAACAATACATTTGCATATTGAAATTAATATGTAGCATTATGAGGAAAATTTTATCATTTTTCGCCTTTGTCGCTTTAGCAGTGACAACGATGGCGCAAAGTACCGTGTACCTAACACGCGACATAAGTCCAGAGTCACTTGTTAAGATATATAAGAAATTAGGAGTCAAGGCAGAGGGCCGTGTGGCTGTTAAGATGTCTACGGGTGAGGGTACGAACCCAAACTACCTCAAGCCTGAGTTAATATCACAGTTGGTCGATGAGGTGCGAGGAACTATCGTAGAGTGTCGTACGGCTTATCCTGGCGACAGAATGGAAACTAAAGACCATTGGCAGGTGATTAGAAATCACGGATTTGATAAGATTGCTCCTGTGGATTTGATGGATGAGTACGATGAGATTCGTATACCTGTGCGTGATAAGACTCACCTGAAGTATGATCTTGTTGGTGGACATCTTGCTAATTATGACTTCCTTGTTGTGCTTAACCACTTCAAGGGACATCCTATGGGCGGTTACGGAGGTGCGTTGAAGAACCTCAGCATCGGTTGCGCCAGCCGTAATGGAAAGGCGTATATCCATTCAGCAGGAAAGACAAACACACCTGACAACCTCTGGACCCCAGAGATGATCGGCGACCAGGATGGTTTCCTCGAGTCAATGGCTGCGGCAGCACAAGGTGTCGTCGACTATTTCAAGGCTGAGCGCGGTATTATTTACATCTCTGTGATGAACAATATGTCTGTTGACTGTGACTGTGTGGCTAATCCGGAGCCGGTTAAGTTGGAGGACTATGGTATTCTTGCTTCACTCGACCCTGTGGCACTCGACCAGGCTTGTGTTGATATCGTCAATAGTCAGACAGCGTCAGCACAGAACGATCCTACTGACCTTATCAAGCGTATCGACCAGAGACACGGCACTCATACCATCGACTGGGCTGAGAAGATCGGACTTGGAACGAAGAGTTACAAGATCGTGAATATAGACGCTAAGAAGAAAAAGTGATGCTGACGTCACAGGACATAAGCGTCTGACAGACGCATGGACGACACTGTTAAGAGGATGTTTTTGACATCCTCTTAATTTTATCACAGAACCGATGACAATCTCCGGTCATGTTCTTTTTCTCTTATAGAGATGTTATCCTTTCTTATACATACAACTGCTTAATTGATGAGCGACGATGGAGACAATGTGGACTATCGTATTCCTAGACGTCAGCAGATGGCGCAGGTAAGGAAAACCGGCATTAATTTTTACCATGATCTGAAAAAGAGCATTAACAAAATGGAGAATATTCTGGATATAGATAACAGAAAGGATTTCAGACGATGGCTTGAACAATATTTCGACAACGCAGGTGAGTGCTGGATCTGTGTCAAACGTGGACGGCAGGACGGCAGTGAACGGTTGTGGTACCTTGATGCCGTCGAGGATCAACGTCCTAACCTAAGAATTTCAGACTCCGAATAAGACATAAGAAAATTCCAGAAGTCATTTTTTTCATTGTTTAGTGTCAACGTAAAAAGAGGAGTTTCGAACAATAAAAATGTGCGAAATTGTAACTTGAAATTGTCGTCTTAACTTGTCTTTGATACAACACTCTTATACTGATGCCGTATTCCGCATAATCTGATATTCTGTGTGTTGTGATTTTAGTGGTGAGAGATGATTAATATGTAATCGCCAAGGACTGTGTCGTACAATCCTTGGCGTGTTATATTAGTTGTTGATGTCTGTTTGTACACTTTGTCATGTCATCTCCATCCCATAAACATCTTAGTTGTCTCAGGGTCATGATGGTCGAAGAACAGACTCTTACCTGTGTCAAGTGTATGTATACGTCTCATCTCGTCATCCGTCAGACTGAAATCGAAAATGTCGATGTTCTGTAACATGCGCTCCTTGTGAGTGGATTTAGGTATGATGATGACGTCGCGTTGAGTGAGCCAGCGTAATGCGACCTGCGCCACTGACTTACCATATTTCGCACCTATCTCACTCAGTGTCTCGTTCTGAAAGAAGTTGTTTCTGCCCTCAGCGAGAGGTCCCCATGACATGATGCGGCAATCAAGCTCGTTCATGTATCTCATAGCTTCCGTCTGTTGGTTGAACACATGTGTCTCGACTTGGTTCACCATAGGTTTAATCTCCACGTTGGATGCCAAGTCTATCAAGTGGTCAGGATAGAAGTTGCTCACTCCGATAGCTCTCAGCTTACCTTCTTTATAGGCATCTTCCATCGCTCGGTATGCTCCGTAGCGGTCGCAGAATGGCTGATGGAGCAGCATCAGGTCGATATGGTCAGTCTTGAGCTTACGCAGACTCTCGTCGATGGAAGCCTTAGCTTTCTCATATCCGTAGTTGGATATCCATATCTTTGATACTAAGAATATATCATCGCGGTTGATGCCGCTCTTGCTTATGGCGTTGCCGACACCTTCCTCGTTCTGATAAGCCTGTGCGGTGTCAATCATTCTGTATCCTGTCTCTAACGCATCGCTGACACATCGCTCACACTCCTGTGGTGTGACCTGATAGACACCGTAACCTACTTGCGGCATTTCTATTCCGTTCCAAAGTTTAATGGTTTTCTTTGTCATACGTTATTTCTTTTTAAGATTGTTATTAATGTGTTTTCTTCAGATACTGTAAGTCGCCGTACCAGTAGCTCGCCGTACATCCTCCGTCTATCAATATGTCCGCTCCGCTGATGAAACGTCCGCGAGAAGACAAGATAAACTCAGCCAGGTCGCCCACCTCGTCAGGTGTGCCTGCCCGATGCGCCGGCATTGACTCGATCATTTTCAGGTAACCGTCTTTTCGCGGTCCATGTAGCTCATCGTTGGCTAAAGGTGTGATGATGATTCCCGGGGATATGGAGTTGACCGTGGCATGTCTCTGTCCCCACCGTGCCGCCTCGTACATCACTCGCAACACGTTAGATCGTTTGGAATATTGATAAGCTTTCAGTGTGTCGTCGATGGCTCTCAAGAATGGTAAGTCAAGAAGCTCGTCAACAGGAGTGACTGCCAATGCCTCGCTCTGTTCCTGAGAGAGTGGTGGAAGACGATGACCGCTTTGTGATGAGATGATAACGCCTGAGCCTCCGTCGGATATCGCTTTGCCGAATTCCTCAAGAAGCACGCTTGTGCCATATAGGTCGACTTGCAGGATGCGTTCCACCGAAGCCTGTGATGGCGATACACCCGCTGCGTTCACCATGTTCATGATGTCACCGTTACTGTTTGCGTAATCCACTAGTCGCAAGATGTCGTCTTTTGATCCGAGGTCGCATCTGAGAGTGGAGCAGTCAAATCCTGCGTTCTCAAGAGTCTTGGCAGTCTGTTCGGCATTGTCTATGTTGTAGTCTGCCAGTACGATATGCTTTTCTGCGGATACTCTACGGATTATAGCTTGTCCGATGCTACCGGCTCCGACTAATACTGCTACTTGTTTTCCCATATTTGTCGTGTGGTTATGTGATGTGATATGTTTGCTGTATTTGACGATTGTGATGGAGATAAGCTCATGTGGGAATGCCCCTGAATGTGCAGCTATGACTGCTCAGAGCAGTCATAGCTCGCACATGTTTATCTCGCCATCTCAGCTATGTCTTGCGCCTCAGCGTCAGCGTATGCCGCCTCAGCTCCATGAATGGCAGTGCCTTCCCTCACGTTAGAGTCAGGACAGAGCTTTTTGATGAAACGCACAGAGCTGCCTAAGCCGCTGCCCTCGTTAGTGCAAAATGGAATGATGGTCTTTCCGCTGAAGTCAAATGACTCAAGGAAGGTGTAGCATACCATAGGCATTGTGCCCCACCAGTTTGGATAGCCAAGTATTATGGTGTCATATTTATCAATGGAGTCCAACGGATTCTTAATCTCCGGACGTGCTTGCTCGCGTAGCTCCTGCTTGGCCTCCTCAATACATGTCATGTATGACTTGGAATATTCGTGAACGGTGTCAATCTTGTACATGTCTGCGTCTGGTAACAACGCCTTGATCTTTTCGGCGACAATCTCGGTGTTTCCAAACTCAAGGTTATTTATGTTGCCGTTAACATAATTCTCTCCTCGACGAGAATAGTAAGCGATAAGAATGTTTTTAGCCATAGTTTTCTGTTTTGATTTACTGATGCAAAGGTAAATTAATAGAATTTATCAGCTATAATACAAATTTCGGTTAGATTTACCAAATTTGGTGTTTTTGTTTTTGACGGTATTAATTGTTTTTACTCAAATGATTGTCTTCTTGAGCATTGGCCTGAACAACACAATTGTCAGAGCGGTGTCAGACATTATGTACGTGAGTTATTTTATAGGGTCAGAGCAGAAATCTCTTCGTTTGCACGACTTGCAGTGTGTGCCTATCCATACCTCGTCAAACTGGTTCATCGCTTGTTCCACAAGCTCTGGTTCATCGGAGAAAATGCCGGCTTCGAAATTGCGTGTGCTCATGGACTTCATACCAATTCCGGCACCTGTCAGGTTAGCGCTGCCCACATACACTTCCTTACCGTCAAGCACGATGATCTTAAAGTGAACACGTGGACATAGCACTCGTTCCAGACCATCGTAGAGTGCCGGGTATTTGTCAAAATCCTCACGGAAGTTCGGACCTGGTTCCTTGGCATGTATCAGTCTTACCTCCACTCCACGCTCTATGAGCTGCGCGATAAGAGCGAGGAAAGGTTTCTTGTCTCTGCCGGCATTGATATACAGGTCTTTGATGTCAGCCGTGCCAATCCAGAGAATATGTTTCACGTGTTGAACACGTGAAAGCACTTCTTTGTAATGTTCCTCGTTGGAGATGTAGCGTGTCATACATTTGTGATCTTTGCTGTATATGTTGTGAATCGTGTTTTGTTAGAAGAGAATCTCTCTGGCTATCCATGCACATGCCTCGGCATCGGCGAGAGCGTGATGGTGATTATCAAGGTTGTATCCGCATGCGGCTGCCACCGTGTGTAGATGATGATTCGGTAGCTCTGGCATCTGACGACGTGAGGCGTAAAGTGTGTCGTAAAAGTCGTAGTCTGGATAGTCCATGTTATACACTTTGAATACAGCTTTCAGACAGCTCTCGTCGAATGTTTTGTTGTGCGCCACAAGTGGCAACCCGTCAATCATCGGCTCGATGCGTGCCCATACTTCAGGAAATAACGGTGCGTCGTCCGTGTCCTTACGGTTCAGTCCGTGTACTTGACAACATCTGAAATTGTAATAGTTAGGCTCGGGCTGAATGAGAGAGTAGAAGGAGTCTGCAATCTCACCTTCACGCACGATTACCACGCCTACGGAACAGACAGACGAGCGCGTGAAGTTAGCTGTCTCAAAGTCTATGGCTGCAAAGTCTTTTTGACACTTACGACGCACCGAGTCTTCTCCGGCAATGATGCTCGTCTTGCTCTGTTTTATGTTGCTAATGTCTCTCATTGTCTATAGTCTTTATGTTGTCTGGCATGTTGATGAGTGTCTTCGAAACTCAACGGTCTGAAGAGAATCGCATCTTTTGAGTGCGTAATGACGTGTGAAAAAAGAAGCTCTATCGTAATAGTCCGCAAAGGACGTCATCTCTTAATGTTTTGGGATTTGACTTGCCAGCGAGAACCAGGATTTTTTTTCCTCCACGATAAATGTGTAATTGCCGTGAACGTACTGCCGCTGTCAGGTCTGGTTCTTTTTGAATTGCCATCCAGATATCATGGTAGTCACCGTTCTCGTCCGTCAGTTTCTTACGCAGCTGTGAGCACATGTCTGCCATCTCGATGTCTGTCATCTTAGTCGAAGAGTTTTTTCCATAACCATAATATGGTGACCGCACCGGCAACGCAGAAGACGAAATTGGTGAGATAACCTTTCCCAAATAACTTGATATTCAGTAGATGACTGATGAATGTCCCGATGTAACTGCCCACAATACCCACAAAAAGGTTCATGCAACATCCTTTTCCCTCTCCACTCATGATCTTGTTGGCCACGTATCCGATGAGAATTCCCGTTATGATTGGCCATGTGGTGAAATCTGATATATGTTCAAACATGATTGTATGTGTTAGTATATTTGGTGATTATGCGTTGCTGACGCAGTGATGATGTAGAAAAATATGTTCTGGTTATTGCTGACTCAACAACACATATTACTGCAAAAGTACGATAAAAATCTAATATCTTTAAGTATGAGATGACAATTTTAGCGTCTGTGAATAATTACAGCATCTCCTGCGAAACGTTGTGTCATGCCTGTTTGCCTGACAAGAATGACTCATGGGCTCGGATTATTGGACACGTGAAGTCATCTTTTCTCCTCTTTAAATAATATGTGTATGGAAAAATTATTAACTTTGGATTGTATGATAATATAAGAATATATACACACATACTATCAGTTCTCTGTTTTGTTTTGTCGGCACAAAGGTCTTTCACACAAGATGTTGTGGTGGAGTCTTTCACCTTTATACGTGAGCTGTTCACCAATGAACTGTATCACGTCCATCAGGATGGAGACGGATACATGTGGTTTGGCACTACGTCAA
Source organism: uncultured Prevotellaceae bacterium (assembly GCA_937900485.1). Lineage (GTDB taxonomy): Bacteria > Bacteroidota > Bacteroidia > Bacteroidales > Bacteroidaceae > Minthosoma. The sequence goes on along the minus strand of CALCEL010000014.1, from coordinate 2,036 downwards.
GTCTGCAGCGTTGGGACGGACATCGTATGATAACACTCCGTTCAGATAATAGAAGTGTGACCGGAAGAAAAACAGCCCGAAAAAACACGATTATCCAATGCTGCCAGAACAATGTGAGCATACTCCCTTAACCACATATTCCGTCTCGTACGGAATGAATCCGGAGGGCAGAGGAACGGTTGGAATAGTAACATTAGTAAGACAAAATGTCCGGTGGCAGACCTTGCAGGTGAAATGTACATGTCCCATGCAGTGCCTTGTGTCGTCAAGGTGACACACGCAGTATTTCTGTGTTCCGGTGCCATCGTCTATCTCATGCAGGAGATGAGCCTCTGTGAAAGTGGTTAGTGTACGGAATAACGTTGATCTGTCAACTGTCGGCAGAGAATTTTCCAGGTCAGCGAGGTTGAATGCGTCATGAAACTGATGTCGCACATGTTTCCAGATGAGCAGACGAACAGCTGTTATGCGTACGCCAGCATTGTCGAGCGTCTGTTCATCTGAGATGTCTAAGTGTATCATTTATTATTGTTTTATGTGACAGTCTCTTGTCTTTGTGTTTACTCTTCGTGATGACAATGATGAGAGTGTTTTTTTACTGCCAAGGCATTGATGAGCAGGCATGTCAATAACACTGTGCATCCCCATTCGAAGTAACTTCCTGTGTCTGAGGCGTGTTCCATGTGTGTAAGTCCTGAGGTGAACCACTCACGTGGTAAGAGATAGTCTATGCCGATGCCGAAAAGTATGGCCCCGCCGATGATGGCAGACAGATAAGCGATGAGAGTTTTCATGCCTAACTGATGGTGTATGATGAGTATGCTTGCCATGTTTGCTGCTGGACCAGCCATGAGCATCACAAGTGCGGCGCCTGGTGTCAGACCTTTTATCATCATTGCCACGGCGATAGGTATGGAGCCTGTGGCGCATATGTACATTGGTATGCTGATGGCCAGGACAAGGAGGATTGACAGCCATGTGTTGCCTGCAAAGATGGCGAAGAACTTATCTGGCACTAAGATGGTGATGAGTGCAGCCACGACAAGGCCGACCACGAGCCATTTCCCTATGTCCTCAACCATGTCCACGAAAGCGTATTGCAGAGCAATGCGGAGCTTGGCGAGGACGCCCATGTCTGAGTTTACCTCTGCGTGGTGGCAATGACAGTGTTCTTCTGAGTTATGGTCGTGATGATGTGTGCATGTGTCCTCATCATGATCATGATGACAACAGTGATAATCTTCTTCCTCGTGTTCGTCTTCGGTAGAAAGCTCCTCGTCAGAGGCATTCACGGTCTTGTTGACCAGTTGACCTCCGAATATGGCGGTTATCAATGCTACTATCGGACGTGTGAGTGCGAAGGGAAGTCCCATAAGAGAGTATGTGGCAGCTATTGAGTCGACACCAGTCTGTGGTGTGGCGATCAGAAATGATATCACGGCTCCTCGTGATGCTCCTTCCTTTCTGAGCGAGATGGCGGTAGGAATTACTCCGCATGAGCACAAAGGAAGTGGAATGCCTAATAATGCGGCATTGATTACAGAACGTAGGTTGTTTCCAGACAGATATTTAGTGTAGTACTTGCCTGGCACGAATGCATGCATCAGCCCTGCTATGAGAAATCCCAATAACAGATATGGTGACATTTCATTGATTAAATGGAGAATTTCTTTCATGTTTTTCTGTTTTTTTTTGTTTTTGCAAAGTTATAAATGTTTTTTCCTTTTTCGTTTGTCTTGTGAATATGTATTAACGTTTTTTGCAATCCAGTTGCAAAATGTAAAAGAAATGCGTTGTTCGTGTTCTTTTTATTCTTTTGTTTTTCCTGTCAGTGTTCTTTAGAACTAACAAATTACTCTACCATTTAGTACATTTTTTGTTGTCCGGTATTCCTCTTTTCCAGTTGACACAAGACAGTGAAAAATGACTTCTTGAATTTTCCCGTGTCTTATTCAGCGTCTGAAAATCTTAGGTTACATATCACTACTGTCCAAAGAAATTTTCCCATAAGGTCAACTGACCATTATCGGAGTCAT
>CALCEL010000013.1 GCA_937900485.1 uncultured Prevotellaceae bacterium | reverse complement strand
GGATTTCTCACTGCCATACAGCACCGAGAAATCCTAATGACCGATTTGGGTTTAAAAGGTTCAAATCTCGGCTTGTCAACTATAACTCTTTTTGACGTGATTTTTAGCGTGATAAAATCAAACCATGTTTCGAGGAATCCGTGGAACTCTTTCATTGAAATCTCGTCGGCAAAATCTTCTTGGGTATATTCTCATTTCAGATCAATAACATCGGTGAAACGGAAATCAAGAAAGACTTCCACCTTCTTTCGGTCATACTCGATGCCTACACAGCAAAGAGGGTTAATTGTCACGTCAAGCTGCCTTTTCTCGCTGTTCCAGTGAATCTCTGTCAATTTCGAGAAGTGAAACAGCCATTCATTGTTTTCTTCAAGAAAAACTTCTATGTTCTCGATGCCCGTAACAAACTTTACAGCATCGTCAGTTATCACATTGGCTGATTTACGAATGTTCTTCATGACCTCCAAAGTTAACGTATGAATTTACTTCCGACAATAAAGGCAGAACCCAGAAAAACAGCCTAACCATTGCTATCTTAATGAATAACGAGTCAATATCATTGCCATGAATGGTCTTCAGTAAATTCAGTGTAGATTTATCATCTTTTATACCTTTATCAAGTAATGAGATTTTAATCTTTAGAGCAGGAAGGAGGAATTGTCCTGTTCCGCATGTTGGGTCGAAAACAGATGCTTTTAGCAATTTGTCCACATCCTTTTCTTCAGAACACAACATTTCCCTCACACATACATCTATGGGAAATACATTTTGAACGTCGTCATGTATATAGTTAAGGTATGTGTTACCTATTATATATTCAACAACATCATCATCTGTGTAGAACACTCCTTTTGATTTGCGGTTACTTGTTTTTTCATTAAGTGATGCTGCGTATAATTGAAAATCGGAGCAGTTAAGGCTCTCCTTAGTATTAATGTCGATGGTTTGGTCAATAATTGTAGCCACGGCGTTTAGAACTGCACCCTCTTTCTTCTTTTCAAGCGAGAGGAAGTTCATATGCGCCCTTATTAGCCTTTTTAATTGTATATTTAGAGCCGAGTCAGACATCTCTTGAATACGTGTTAGTATTTATTCTATTATTCTTTCATGATGAAGGTTTCAATATAGTCCTATAGCAGAGTTTACCTTTTCCATATAAGCCTTATACTCGCGAACTATCAATTCCTTAATGTCAACTTCTAATAAGTCTGCAATCCTTAACAGACTTGCAACATCTGGCTGCGAGGAGTTGGTACACCATTTAGATACGGTGGAGGGCTTAACACCCATCTGCTCCGCGAGCCATTTGTTGGTACGTTTTTTCTCTGCCAATACGACTTTAATACGATTTATATCTTCCATGCCATTTGGTTTTATGGCACATAAGGTAGTGAAAAAAAATCATTTTTGCGAAAGAAATTCGTTTTAACTAGCATCTGCCCCTTCATTTTTATACTTTTTTATGTGTTTTTGCATGTCAGAGTGAGTATGATGCCACAAGTTTTATATATTGGGAGACATGATTGTACATCAATCATGTTTGCTATTGTTGAAATAAATACCGAGGACAGCTCAGCCCCTCTTCTTCGGCAAGCATAGCAACGCATTGAACTACCATCGTAAAATGCGAATGGGTTAATAATGGCTTTTCGGACAGAGCCTTAATAACGCAATAGAAACTCTATGATACTTCATGGTAGAAAAGGGGAGACTGAAACAAAATGTTTACGCATTGTTTACGCAGACATGAAAAAAGCACTTGCGAGAAACTCGTAAATGATTGATTTCTGTGTGGACCAGCCAGAGCTTGAACCTGGGACCTCTAGATTATGAGGAATCTGCTGTTCTGTTGAGGTTTAGCAATAATGAGAGTATGCCGCAATATGTAGAATAAAGGACAATTTGGCTCATTACGAAATTTCCAATGCATATTTTTTGCCATTTTCAGGTTAACCTGCTGATAATCTTAACACAAAGCATTTTAAAATCTTAGGTCTCTTTTTGAAATTCTTAGGTTAGGATATAGTATATACGCAGGTCTGAGAATTTAAAAATCCTAACCTGAACTTTTCAGCGTCCTAACCTAAGATTTTCAGACACCGAATAAGCTATGACAAAATATCTGAAAACATTTTTTCATTGTCTCGTGTCAACGGAAAAAGAGGAGTTTCGGACAGCAAAAGTTAGGGGGCGGATAGGAAATCTAGTTACATACTTCTTGTCATGCTCTCATGTTAATTCACGTGACATTAAAACTGATTATAAATAGAATAATAATTGCTAAGAAATTGGGCATTTTTATTTAACTTCGCAATAGCTTACAAGCTCAGCCTGTGAAGCGTATCCAAGAATAAAAACATCATATTGTTCCGAGTCCGTGTGCCAGGTGATTATGACTGTGCGAATGAATAATTGTCTTGGGATGGGATATGAGTGGGGACTGACCATCCTTATACCCTCTTCATTGTCCTCTCTTCGCCTTTGTCAAACGTAAGTCGGACGACGTAAGAACCACTAACTAAACTATTAACAAACCGAGCGACAATCATCGAGTGAAAAAAAACATTACGAAATCGTGATAAAGAAAACCATAAGAATAAGACTATCCGTGGCGGCAATAGCTATGGCGGGTGTTGTTGCCATGAAAACCAGAAAATGTCAGAGTAGCAATTAACCGTGCGTTAGACACCTTATTCAAAGAGTAAGTGAGTCCACACACCACCATAGGATGTCAGTCCGAGTGACACTATGTACGTTACAGACAATGCGCAGGCCGAGCGTAGAACACAAAGACCCCCGAAAGTCCTTGTATAACTTTCGGGGGTTATTGTGTCATGACCGACCTTTATGCGTGAATAACATCACGTCGATATCCTTTTCACATAACGACCACACCACCGTTTGAAGGAATGACGACAGGTAAAGTCTTCTTCTTGTTCACCTTAACCTCAGTCACTTTGCCATTGAGGTAAAGTCTGACAGTCTGACCAGCATCAAACATAGACAAGTCAAGAGTCGCCTTCATCGGCTCTGCCATAGCGTTAACACCAGCCAGGTACCACTTGCCATCAGTAGACTGACGAGACAAGAGGACGAACTTGCCAGGATAGCCGTCGATGAATCTCATGTCGTTCCAAGTTGTCGGCACACGTTTCATGAAGTCAATAGCCCAGTCTGGAGCATCCTGCAGATTGTTAGGAGCGACAGCGAAGTTCTGCACCGGTGTCTGGAACAATATAGCCGTAGCGAGCGCATAGACGTCAGACGTGATGCGTTTCTTACCGTGCTTATTGTCTTTTGAGTAATACTTGTTCAGCGCTGAACCTCCGAAATCCATATTTCCAACCGCGTTACGAAGAACAGGGTGGATAGTGGCCGCCAAAGCCTCGATATCGTTATCGTGTTGTCCGAATGACAGGTTCTCACTTGCCCTCACTGCTTCACAAGAGATGAAGTTAGGATACATACGCTCCCAACCACGCGGCAAAGTACATCCATGATAAATGATCTCGAGTCCGAAGTCGTTAGCATCGACAAGGATATCCTCATACATCTGCATAGTGACCTGCTTGTCAGAACCGATGAAATCGATTTTCAGACCTTTAACACCAACTTTCTTAAGCCATGCCATCTCTTGTCTGCGCTCAAGCAAACGATGCATCTTACCGCGCGGACCCTGTGGGGCATCATTCCAATAACCATTGGAGTTATACCAAAGATACACGTCGACGTTCTTTGACTTTGCGTAAGCCACGAGCTGCTCCATCTTATCATATCCGATCTGAGTATCCCAAAGAGCGTCGATAAGGACATACTCATATCCCATCGTGGCAGCGAAATCAATGTACTCCTTCTGCTCATTATAGTTACAGCTGGCGTCCATACGGATAATCCAGCTCCATGTGGCTCTACCGTATTTATATTTCTGACTCGCCTCATACTTAGGCTTGACCATGTCCCACATGATACTTGTCTCGGATATCGGAGCGAGGGTCTCACCGACGGTGATGGTACGCCACGGTGTATATCCTGGCAGCATGATAGCAGGAGATGACGTTCCCACTCCACCGAACTCAGTGTCTTCCGGATAAGCCACGGTATAACGGTTGCCATCACACATAAGTCGTGAGGCACAGTAGTTTCCGTCAACACCAGTCTCACACAACATGACCCAATATGTTTTCTCAGTCACCTTTGACGTGCGTCTCTTGTCAGACTTGGTTGGCAGATGTCTTGACACAGACTTAACCTTGAACAAGGCAGGGAAAGTGAATCCGTGGCCGTTGCCATTCTTACCCATCTCCGCATCGTACTCATAAAATGTCTCATAGCTTGGTGTCGTACGAGCGAAACCTGTCTGAGGAACCATCTGAGGACACAGGAATGTCGTCGTTCCGTTTGGCATGACATAAGACGTGAGCTCAGAATTCACGATACATGAGAGACGATCGCCCTGCGGCTTAACATAATAGCGGAACGCCACATTATTATCGTCCACATGGAACGTGACGTCGAAAGCCTTGTCCTTACCCTTTGAGAATGAGAACGTCCTCTCATTAGCCGTAAAAGAAAAATTTTTCTTCTTAGAATTGGCGAGAGTGTAGCTGTCGCTGACAGACACAACGTCAGACACCTTGTCCGTGCTTAAGCCCTTGCTGAAATCTCCAACCGACGTGTTCAGTCCAAGAGCTGACTTGCTGACAAGCGTCACGTCATCATATTCCACATTATACATAGGGACACCATCCTCCGTCAGGAATATGTTCACAGACAATCTGCCGTTCGGGCTGGTCACACTCTGTCCAAACACAGACAACGACATCGACACTAAAGCAGCGCCAAGAAATAGTTTAAGTTTTTTCATCGATAAAAGTTATAAAATAATAGTCGTACAAAAATAATATTTTTTCCGCTTTTCTCAAATGGACTCTCACCTTTTGAGCGTGTAGTAATCAAAAAAAAATATATTCCAAACAAGATATGAGAAAATAGATTATCTTTGTAACATATAACATTAGATTTATGATACAAAAAGCACTACTAATTTACTTTCTGTCAATAACGATTATCACTTTCGTCGCCTATGGCATAGACAAACTGAGAGCCAAGCATGACAAATGGAGGATTTCAGAATCGACACTCATATGGTTCGCCATAGTGGGAGGAAGTGTAGGCGCATTATTAGGAATGCAGATTTTCAGGCACAAGACACAGCATGCCAAATTCACATACGGCATACCTTTCATACTAATCTTGCAACTCACCCTGGTGGGTCTGTACGTATACTATTACATCTTACAATAAAAAAAGAGAATCATATTTTCCAATATGATTCTCTGTAACTAGTCGTTCCTCATAAAGCCCCCTTTCCAGTTCATGCATCCGCATAGCGAGAATTTGCAAAACACAATGACTGATTGTCAAGCC
>CALCEL010000012.1 GCA_937900485.1 uncultured Prevotellaceae bacterium | reverse complement strand
GCCTGTGAGAACTTGTTGAAATAACGCTGGTAAGCCCTGTGGTCTGCTCCACGCTCCCAGCCCAGAAGCTTGCACAGGGCAGCGTCATAACGGACCACGTCAAGGTGGCCGAAGCAACTTGCACCACACCATACTCCGGCGAACATGCCAAGTATCAGTTGTAATGGTTTGTACCCCCTATTGGAACCCTGGGAAGGTAGGCCACACATTTCAAGATGCTCTGCAAAACGGCATTTTTCAAGCATCCTCAGAAACAATGAAAGACCCCCAAATGGGGTGATTTCCTTGTTCACGAACTTTATATCATAATCACGCACCATTTCCTTATACATTTTCTGCGTGGTAAAGGTAGTAAATAATTGTTAGTCAAACAAATAGAATTAAGATTTTCTAATGGCGGTCATTAGAAAATCGTGTTGGACGAATCTCTAATGACCGATTTGGGTTTATCAATTATTGCTGTCCGCTAAAACCTTAAATCGTGTGCAAGGTACATCCACAATGCCGAAAAACAGGCGTTTCGTTTTTTTCTAAAAAGTAAGCCCCTCCTAGCCAAACAGAGTTGGCTCGGGAGGCTTTAATTCCGTAACCATCTCAAATGAGACGTATTTTGTGGAAGCAGAGTTCTCCGTATCTTTGCGCCCGCAAAATTTTCACGTTAATGTCCAGTCTGAATGAAAGCAACAGATTCATGGTCTTTGGCAATGCCGTTGACTTGCGCAAGGGAATAGAGTCCCTGTGTGTGTTCGTGAGTATGAACTCGATGGTCCCGTCGGACTAGCAGCGTTTCCCTCCCGAGATATTCGACGCTAACGATGACTAGTAGGAGCAAGACGTCGCCATCGTCTTAAACAGGTGGAAAAACGAACAATTTGGGGTGTAACCAAATTTCCCATGCCTGTTTTTACCAAAAAAAATGGTTAACTTGCTGATAATGTTAAAACAAAACATTTGGAAACCTTGTGTCTCTTTTTTGAAATTCTCAGGTTAGGATGTAGCCTACATACAAGTCTGAGAATTTAAAAATCCTAACCTTAACTTTTCAACGTCCTAACCTAAGAATTTCAGACGCAGAATAAGACACGGGAAATTTCCAAAAGTCATTTTTACGTTGCCTCGGGTCAACGAAAAAAGGGGAGTTATGAACAGCATTATTGGGTGGAGGGGACAGGAAATATGGTATGTCCGAACAGCACATCAAAAGAGGATAAAAACAGACGGCGTGACGAACAAGAACAGCATCACGTGTGAAAGCCCGTCCGACTTTCGCTGACGACATTTGAGTGTAGCCTTTGACAAGCGTGACATAACGTGAACGGGAAAAGAGCAGATAGCGACGATGGCAAGATGACATGAAAGAGATGACAAGTCTCGATCGCTGACCTTGTGCTGTCCGCGCCACCTATGCAATTTGACACACGTCATTAAGATACATGACGAACTGCGGGTCACGTTGACAAGCAACGGACATTTGTATGCTAATTATTGACTTATATAATCATATCACGAGTATCACCTCTTGTTTACAAGCAAAGACTTGCAGGTATCAGTTTTTTTTCGGAAATTCGCGACGCATTTGTTTTTGACGGGACGATTCACTCCCGACTCAAAGGCAGGAAGGTTACAAAAAACAATAATAAGCATTACGGACTTCCCGTATCATGCAAACAAATTCAACCCACAGGTGAATCCGATAAAGAAAATTGTTCTCACAGGAGGACCATGCGCCGGCAAGACGAGCGCGCTGCAAAGAATAGTAGAGCATTTCTCTGCTTTAGGTTACAAAGTTTTCACGATACCAGAGACTCCTACTCTATTCACTCAGTCCGGCATGGATTATCTCACGACCAACCGAGCTTTCTTCTATGAGGGTGAGAAAGCGACGCTGGAGATACAGATGGCGCTGGAGGACAAATTCTATCTCATGGCCAAGACGCTCGACCGTCCATGCTTGATTGTCTGCGACCGCGGCTGTCTGGACATCTCCGCATACATGAAACCTGAGATGTGGGACGAACTGACAAGACTGTCGGGAGTAACCACCGAACAGCTACGTAACCGATATGATGCCATACTTCACCTCACCACGACAGCATGCGGCAGCGAGGAGTTTTACACGACAAGCACCAATGCGCAGCGTTATGAGCAGGCCAACGAGGAGGGCATGCGCATAGCGAGGGAGCTGGACAAAAAGGTGTATGACGCATGGACAGGGCATCCGCATGTCCGTATCATCGACAATCAAAAGTATTTCTCGCAGAAGGCTGACGTGGTAATCAAGGAGATAGAAAATGTTTTGTGATAAGAACACACAAAACAAGCACACAGACTCACCTCTCTTTTCTCACACTCAGTGCCCATAAGCCGGCAAATGTCAGCATTCCGTTAAGCATCAGCAGCTCATAGCCGAACTTATAACCGAAGCACGCTGACGTGACGCTGTCTGTGACCCAGCACAACACGGGGGAAAGTAACGCCACCACGGGAACGAGACGCTGTTTCGGCACACGTCTCGTGAACAGTCCAAAGGAGTACAAGCCGAGCAACGGACCGTATGTATAACCAACGATGGTATATATAAGGTCGATCACACTACCGGAACCGACGTAGTGGAACACAAGCGTAAAACAAAGGAACAACAGGACGAAGGACAAGTGGACTTTACGACGCCGGGCGACATCAGTGTCATCAGCGCGGCTGACGTTCATATCCAGCACGTCAATGCAGAAGGATGTGCTCATGGCTGTCAATGCGCTGTCGGCACTGGAGAACGCACTAGCCATCACTCCGACAGTGAACACGGCGACAACGGCATCACCCATCATGCCTGTGGCAGCCACACCCGTCAACAAGTCGTCACCCTTCGCCGGCAGCGGCATACCGAGGCGCGCGTACAACATGAGTAACATCACACCCAAGGCGAGGAACAAAGCATTGACAGGAATAAACATAACTCCATACGCGCACATGTCTTTCTTCGCTGAACGTAAGTCACCGCACGTAAGGTTCTTCTGCATCATGTCCTGGTCTAACCCCGTCATGACGATGACCACAAAGACTCCGCTGAGAAACTGTTTCCAGAAGTTTTGACGGCTCACAAAATCATCGAAGACAAAGACCCTCGAATGCGAGTCGGAACGGACTGCAGACAACACGTCGGACACACTCATGCCTAACATGTCTGTCACACGCCACATTATCAGGAGCAGGGCCACGAGAAGACAAAGGGTCTGCAAGGCATCCGTCCACACCAAAGCCTTGATGCCGCTCCGCTGCGTGTAAAGCCATATCATGGCGAGCGTGACAACAACGGTGAGAACATAAGGAACGCCTAACCCGTCGAAGACACAACGCTGCAACAGCTCACACACGACATAGAACTTGGCTGCAGAGGACAGCAACTTGGATATGATGAAGAACCACGCTCCGGTCTTATAGCTGACTCGACCGAAACGTTTGTCTAGATAGCCATAGATGGACGTAAGTCCAAGACGATAGTACAACGGTAAGAGAAGGAATGCCACAATAAGATAGCCGAAGAAGAAACCGATACACATCTGCAGATAGGTCATGTCACCTGACATCACCATACCCGGAACACCGATGAACGTGACTCCAGAGAACGAGGCGCCAATCATTCCGAAGGCCACAACATACCAAGGAGATTTCTTGTTACCCATGAAAAAAGCGTCATTGTCCGTACCGCTCACTAACCGCGATATCAATATCAGTACCGCGAAGTATATGAGAAAAACAAAAAGCATATTCGTTAATTTTCAACAAAGATAAAGCTTATTCAGATAACAAATCATATCTTTGCCGGAAATATTCTTGTCAAGATGAGACTCACCACTTCACTCAGGATTCTTGCTTTCGCATTATTGGCAGAATCAATTATACAAGCCGTAAATATTATACTCTTAGAAAACATTGACGTGGTCAGCGGAACAGGAAGTTTTATTCCGCAGGTCATCATCTTCTATCAGATACATGCCGAGCAATGGGTTCTACTGCTCTTATACGCTATGTTCGTGATTAAAATCTGCTCGCTTGACTCCATGTCGCCCGACGCCAAATTCGGCAGTTACTTTCGTCGAGACCTGCTCGTCGTTCTGTTGAACACTCTCGCCATCAATCTGCTCGGTTCACTGGACTACATCACGTACGGAGCGAAGACCCTGCTGGAGATTCTCGCCATTATCACATCATTTATGGCAGGCCATTCCATACACCAGGGCATAAACACGCCTGAGATGCGAATGGTGAGGAAGGCTTACTGGATTATGGCTCTGCGGCACATGACTTATTCGCTCATTCTCATATGCTCGTTATGGAGGAACCTGATTGACGACGTGCCTTTCGAGACATTCTTCAACGACAGGACATCTTTAGTGGTGTGGTGTCTGCTTATGCCGACACTAATCATAAGCAGGGTGTATCTTTACCTGGGAATCCGCCAGCTGCAACAAAGAAGAAAAGCATCAATAAAAATGGAACTGAGAGAAGTGTGACGGACATTGTCTCTGCAAGGAAGGAAACACGACAGGCGAGACGCATGTCTTCTGTGGTCAACTCACGGGCGGTCTCACCGATGTATGGCTTATGCACATATTCTCCAAAGTAGTAATGACCACCCCCGAAACGGCAGTCGAGGATTCCCGCCAACGCAGCCTCTGGCCAGCCTGAGTTGGGAGACAGATGGTTCCTTCCATAGAGTGAAACGAACCCAGCCAGTTCCATAAAGCCGCGATGATGCGCGGCATCGCTGCCATGCGTCACTCCGACACCAGTTATTTCGTCTGACATGAACATTGTCAATATCTTATAGGTGGCAATCATCAGCAGTGCGGTAAGTCTGGACGGCAAGAAATTGGCTATGTCATCCATCTTAGCGGAGCAGCATCCAAAGTCTGCGTAACGCTCATTCCTGTAGCCAACCATGGAGTCGAGTGTGTTTATCATCTTATACGTCATCATACCGGGGACGCCAAGAAGAACAAGCCAGAACAAGGGTGCAATGACTCCGTCGGACAGGTTCTCAGCCAACGTCTCCAACGCCGCCGTACGACATTCGCCCACGGTCAACGACGAGGTGTCACGTCCGACAATCCTCGACACTTGTCTTCGCGCCTGCTCCTCTCCTTTGTCAGCAGCGTCAAAAACCATCCTCACTTCTTTTCGGAGTGTCTTTCCCGCAAGACAATAGAAGATAAGCACGGAGGATATGATGACAATGAGGACTGACGATATCATATCACGCTCCTCACTTGCGTCTGTAAACAACACTGAAAGTGATGAGACAAGAGACAGAAAAAGGGACGTGAGCAAAAAGACAAGGGCAACACTGACGAAGGCGAATAACGCTCCTTTCAACTTCCTGTGCGAGCCTCGGTTCAGACACTTCTCCCAAAAGGAAATCCAACGACCGAAATAGACTACAGGATGCGGCAACTGCTCAGGATCGCCAAAAAGGCAGTCCATAGTCCAGCCTATCAATAAGGATATGGATCGTAATATTATACAACAGAACACTTTTACTTTTATTAATTGTTCGTTCTTAAATAAACATAAAACGATAGAGCACGCAGTACACCACAGTGGAGGGTCACTGACGCAGTACTGTATTCCGGCCTCCTGACTCCGTCACGCCGAACACCCAAGTAACGGCATGAGCAGACTGACAATGACTTGGATACAGACAACGTGACGAACGGACACTTGGTGGACACCCGCTTTTTCTCTCTGTCACACATGACTGCAATAACGTCACAAATATAAATGTTTTGGACTAATGTCGAGAATCTCTATTCAAGGAATTACAGCACATAACAAAAAAACTGGCGGATTACTCCGCCAGTTCTATATTAACATTTGTATTGTTCACAAATTAGAACTTCCAGTACATACCGAAAGAAAGTGAAGTGTTGTCTACGTTAAGACCGAAGTTAGAGTAGCTGTCGCTAACATTCTGATAACCGAACCAGCCGAGTGTAGCAGCGAGGTCAACCTTGTCAGAAAGAGCCACCTTCACACCTGGACGAAGACCAATCTGGAACTCATTGTTGTCACCACCGCCTTCATAATTAACAACACCGAAAGAGAAACCACCATCTACGAAGAATGATGCGATACCTGCCTTAGCGAATGTGTAACGAGCGAATGGCTGAACATAGAATGCGTCCTCTACTGCTCCTACATTAACATCGCCATAGTTAGCATAACCCAACTCGATAGCAATATCCCACTGGTCAGAAAGTGTATAACCTACTGTTGGGGCAATTGAGAAAGTAGTGTTTGAATCACCACCGTCTGGAGTGTGTACATTGAAACCGAGTGATCCACCCATCCATACCTGCGCACTTGCACAGAGAGAAGAAGCTGCTACAAGCGCAGTCAGAATAATCTTTTTCATAATTCTCTAAAAAAATAATTTCATTCGTTCCTACTCTTTTATCAATTAGAAAAGTCTTTCAAGGTTTTCGGAATCCCCTTTCGAAAGCGCTGCAAAGTAAATGCTTATTAACATAATAACCAAAAAAACATGTAAAAAAAACACCTCTTATCTTCCTTATGGAACAATTTATTTTACTTTTTAGTCAGAAAATGACAGCGAAACTGGAGTTTTTTATTCCATAATCCATAGTGACAAAGCATCGACTAACTTGTCATTTTCTTCTTTCCCCTGAACAGAAATTCGGAAAAATGAAGGGTCTAATCCCTCAAAATTTCCAGCATAACGGATGAGAACGCCATGGGTGTTGGCTAAGTATTCCTTCAGTGATTCAGCATTGCCAATCCTCAGTTTACACAAAAGGATATGGGTGTCTGACGGCCAAACGTCAACAAAGCCTAAGGATGAGAGTCTGTCAACCAGCCTGTCACGCTCCGCAAATAAGGATGTGAGGTCCAAAATATAATCTCCCTCATGAGCAAGAAGATAGTGACCTGCATTGATGGCGACCTTATTCACCGACCATGGCATCTTCTGCACACGTATGTCTGACATCAGATGCTCATTGGCGGTAATATAACCTAACCTTAACCCAGGAATGGAATAACGTTTGGTCATACTATGTATCATAATGACGTTGGAACAGCCTACCGCATCGGACGGTGACAGCAGATGACTCAACGTGAACGACGCATAACTGGCATCTATCACGAATAGTATTTCCTCATGTGAATGTAATATCTGCATCAGACGTTCTCTGCCTAACACCGTGCCAGTTGGATTATTTGGGTCACAAATCCACACTATGTCAGTATCATGGGGTATATGGTCGAGGTCGTACAGGTAACGCACTTTGTGCTCGTGAAGCCTACACGCATCAGCATATTCTGAAAAGGTGGGGACAAGAACCGCACTCCTATGTCTTCGGTATGCTTGCGCAACAAGATAGATCGCCTCTGTTGCGCCATTAGTAACGCACACTTCTGACGGTGTCAACCTTAACGTACTGGCCAAACGACGCTCTAAAGACCGTGCCGCGGGTTCCGGATAGGATGTGATATCGTTTATTTTCTCGTAAAGAAAACCGAACAGATTCTTATGGTCGAACTGACCATAGGTGTTTGAACTGAAATTCGCAGTGATATTATCGTAGCTGTCTATATCATCGCCATGTCCTGTCAGCATAATAAGTTTGTGTTTATATATTATATAATAGGTGCAAGTATTCTTTTGTGATTGACGCTCTATTACGTGTGAGAAATGTAAGTCAACGTAACAGCTCATAGAGCTTGTCTATGTCTACGTGTTTTCTGACGTGAGCGGCAAGCTTGTCATATTGAATGTTCTTAAAGGCTTTTATGTCCATAACCTCAACGGACTTGCTCGTGTGTGGCTTCAGGATATGGTCGATAACGGCTTTGTTATCTAAAAAACCATGGATATAAGTTCCATAACAGGTACCGTCAATAAATACGTCCGGCAGCTCATTGTTATCAACGGACAACGAGCGAACGGGATCAACAGCATTATCATCATGGCAAAAAGATGTGACGCCTTGATGAATCTCATAGCCGGTACATGTAACACCGTCAAACGAGAACGTGACTTGACGTGTCACTTTGTCTCGTGACATAGTGGTCCGCAGGGGAAAGATGTCCAGGCCAGGAAGCTCTGACACGGAACCTTCAACACCTTCCGGGTCACAAACAGTCTTGCCTAACATCTGAAATCCGCCACATATTCCTATTATGGTTTTGCCTTCATTTTTTGCCTGGACTATGGCTTTTGCCAAACCCAAACGACGCAACTCCAACAAGTCGTCCATCGTGGATTTGGTGCCAGGAATGATAATGATATCCGCCCCACTGATGTCTGATACTTCTCTCGTATAGAATAATGTTACACGCTCGTCTCGCTCCAACACAGAAAAGTCTGTGAAATTAGAGATGTGACGCAGAAGGACAACTGCAACCTTGACTGTGTCATTTGGACAACAGCTTTCCACACCTTGTTTTTTTATGTTCTCTAAATACACACTGTCTTCAGGGTCAACAACGATGCCACTGAACATAGGAACGACACCGAGAACGGGAATACCGCAGATTTTCTCCAACAGACGCTTTCCCTCATCAAAAAGACGAAGGTCGCCTCTGAACTTGTTAACGATTATTCCTTTTATCATGTCTCGATCTTCTGGAGTCTGTAGCATAATGCTTCCATAAGAGGAGGCAAACACTCCGCCACGGTCAATATCTGCTACAAGTATCACTGAGGCTTTGGCATGTCGTGCCATTGGAAGATTCACTATATCCGAGTCTCTGAGATTGAGTTCGGACACACTACCAGCTCCCTCCATTACGATAGGATTATATCTCTTACTAAGTCTGTCGAACGCATCACATACTTCTTTCCTCAATTCCTCACGACCTTCGTGTCTGAAATATGAATATGCGGCAACGTTACCCAATGGCTTACCATGTAGCACGACTTGTGTGGTATGCTCAGAATTAGGCTTCAACAACACCGGATTCATATCAGTATTAGGATCCAAACACGAAGCCTCGGCTTGAACTGCCTGAGCCCTGCCAATCTCCAAACCGTCAGGAGTGGCATAAGAGTTCAAAGCCATATTTTGAGCCTTAAAAGGAGCTGGCGAATAACCGTCCTGCTTGAATATCCTACACAACGCTGTAGCAAGTATACTCTTACCAACATCAGAACCAGTACCAACAAGCATCAAAGGACGTAAACAGTCTTTTCTTTCAGACATAAATTTCCACAATAGATATTAGACTTTCATTAAAACAAACACACAGTCTCACACCACACATGAGACACGAACTAACGTAATGAAAAGAAAAAAGCGTAAGCAAAAAACGCTTACGCCTTTTTCTTCAGGGGAGTTGAACACTTCTGTTCCTCCTATCACCAAAGCGAACCAAAATCGCCACGACCACGTGCATCAAGAACTCCCTCTCCATAATCGCCTTCACTTGGTTCAGTAATAACCTCCTTGCCCTTGTCATCAACAGTTGGAGAACTTGCCATCATGCTGTCCAAAGCAATCACATACTGCTCTGAAACTGGAGTAACATAATTTTTTTTGTTCTTCATAAATCAATTCCTAATTATTTTACAATATATTTATTACCGTTTACAATATAGATTCCCTTGCTCACATTGATGTCCTTAGTTCCATCAACGATGCCGTTGAAGACAGAAACACCAGAAACTGAAACCACGCTTACAGCCTTTGCAGACTCCGTTGTGATGGTAATCACATCACCATTCACAGCAACGTTAACGTCTGAAACTGAAGTCAACTCGTCAACAGATGTGGCATCCGTAATCTCTATCAAATCTTCCTCGCTCTCTGGATCAATAACAACATATCTCATAGGAGCACTTGAAGTAGACTTTGGAGTTCTGATGTAAGCTGAGAATGGTTTGTAAGCCGCAGTTCCATGAACATAAACGAACTTATTATTTGACATACCATAATAGTTGTAATTGTCATAGTCACCGACCACATACTGGAATGTCGCACCACAAACACAACCATTAGATGTTCCGTAAGTCATATTACCAGAAGTCCTTGCTACCGTAACGTCCTCCGCAGTGACGGATGAAATCGAGCTTGCATCTCTTGTGTTAACGAGATAACCGACATTAGAACTCAAAGAACCTGAAGTGATAATCTCATAAGACATCTTGTTCTCAGTCTCATCCCACTCTGTCAACTTAGACACACGGAGAGTACTATAAAGATCCACATCATCAGAGCCATTTATAGTGATTGGATCTGTACCATTCAAAACAAATGGGAATGAAACGAAGGTAAACTTCGCAGACAAAGGAAGACCTGACAACGTAGCTGTTGTAGCAGTAAATTTCTGGTTGTTATAGAATGGAGACTTGTTAACTCTCACAAGATTAAGATTCTCACAAGTGCTACCGACTACGACGTTATCACCAGACACTGCCGTTCCTGAAGGGAAATAGAACAAGCAGTTAGGATTGAGATTAGAAGGAGCATATACAGTTCCGAGTTCTCCATTAGAGGAACAATCAGTAAAGTCAATATAACAGATACCTGCTCCATACGCACCATCAGCCAATTCCTGAATCAAAGACGCCACATTGTCAGCAATCAAATTACCAGCAGAGACCTTAACGCCATAAGCAGCATTACCATTTGTAGCCAAAGTGAGGTATTCCGGCAGACCGAGAGCGGTCACACTACTTGTCGCCAACTCAGAAGGCATAATAACAGAGTTGCCAGAACCGCCAAGATTATTGTACGTAAGGTTTGGATTGTAAGACATAAGGGTCACATCTGACACGTTATCCATAGCCAAGTCAACAATATAGTCAACTGACGTTGGAATCTCATACGTTCCAGACACAACACCCGAACCTATAGCGAACAAGGTGTCAGAATACTGATATCCACTCTTATGATAGCTATATAAGAACGTTCCATCTGTGTTCGTGGAGAACTTTGAGCCAGACACCTCGAACTTGGAAATATCAGAGTTAGCGAAAGCGCCATCAGCGACGTCATTGACCGCATCGCCCAATTTAACAGACACAACATTTCCCCAAGACACATTATTAGGTATGGCAATGCTTGAGCAAATCCTATCGAAAGCATAATTAAGCTCATTAGTTGATGCCCATTCAATATACGTCACGATTTGAGCCGTCTCAAGAGTCCACACTTTACTTTTTTTCCTCTCCACCACATACACGTATACAACATCCGGATCATATCCGGTTTCACTCACGAAATCCCCGACATCCCATTCTTCATCATCCTCATCCAAAACCGTTTCACCATCAAATTCTTCGTAGAATTCTCTCAACGTCAGGAATGAGTACCTATATTTCGCAGTTGATCCAGGGGCATACTCCACCAGTTGTCCACACAGTCTCACATATTCGTTAACTAAGTCCTGATCATAGAGTTCCGATTCTGGGCTAAATGTATCCCATTCCAGATACACATCGCCATCAGCCTTACTTCTCGTCGTATTTGTATAGTTTTTTGAGAAATAAGCGATTTCCGGAGCAGTCGTTTGTCCAAAAGAACTAACCGTACCCTTGACAACATTCGTCACATCTCGTCTTGTCTCATACGAAAGCGTAAGATAGAACTCGCCAGTATACTCACCCGCAGTGACAGAAGACAAATCAGTTGTAACATTATCCGTTGAATCCAATACGGCCTCAGTAACTACATAATTTACATTATTATTCTGTATGACACTACCGACTTTCCAATAGTCTGGCCAAGTCTGTGCGTCAATAAATCCAGCGTAGGACAGTAACACTGCGATTAGCAAAGGTAATTTTGTCTTCATACTCATATTGTTTTTTTATTTTTCAATCTAAAACACTAACACGAGTCTCACAGGAAGTGATAAACATTTATCAACGAATCATCCAATAACATAAAGGAAAACTCAGATAATAATGAATATATTTATTCTCGCTTATTTTTTGATAGACTTTTATTGGTTTACACTTAAATTTAAAAGGATAACACTAAACTCATCCCAATACGGGATGCACAAAGATACGATTTCCGCAAACATATAATAACATTCCTTCCGACCGCACCTTGAAAATTAACACTTTTTAACCAAGAAACCACAAAACATTGCAAAAATGCAACACGACTTTACAAACAAGGGCATAACACATTTATAAAAGGGGCTGAGGAGGTTAACTTCTAAATCGAAGCAACCTCCTCAGTCAACATAACAAGTATCGTCAACTTGTCTGGTAACATATCATCTCACAGGAGACAGCACAAACGTATAGCTATAATCCTGCCATTTCATCTGATATTCCCAACGCGGCCAAGCCCCCCAAGAGTTCACACAGCCGATTCCCATAGAAGTTGAAGATATGTGTACATCCGTGAACGGCTCCTCAATCAAATCTCCGGAATGGAACTGCTTCTTATCCCTTGTTGGCTGGAGGTCATCCTCTGTATAGTAGAGAGACTGGCATTCGAGTGGTGCGGTGCCCTCAAACTTCAGGCCCTTTCCCGCATTATCGAGTACAGACCAATAACGCACCTTCGTCTTTGTTCCGCTCTCCTGTGGTCTTATATAAGGATAATACTGTTCTGCCACGGTCTGTTTCCACACTCCAAGCATAGTAGCGTTGTTTCTGTCCACGTAGTTCTCACCCGGTCCCTCTCCATAATACTCGATGTTACCATGTTCCTTTGTCATACGCAGATTCATGCCGAAGCGTAACATCTGAGGTTTATCTTTGGCATCCGGATTAACCTTAAGAGACTGTGAGACAATCAGCTTGCCACTTGGTATCATCACGTACTCAAGTATAACCTTAGAGTCGAGTCCCTTCACGTCATACTCAGCCTTAACGACAAAATTCACACCATCCTTATTAACTTCGAAAGACTTCTTAACAAGTTCAGGCTTCTGCCATGCAGACAATTTATTATGCATGTTAGCGCCATAGTCATTATCCGTAGCTGCGCGCCAGAAATCAGGCACGAGTTCAGAGTCATCGCTCGTCAACTGTTTTCCGTCCACGTCAATATAGCTGACGAATCCAGACCACTTGCTGAATGTCACCGCCAAGCCATTAGCAGAAAGCACCACATACTCCTGTCTGTCATCACACGAAACAGACTCCGACGCCTTCTTTGCCTTCTTGTCGGCAACAGGCTGAGCTGTCAAAGCCTTAACGTCAGGATACACATAGTCAGTCAGGTAGAACTCCTCTTGAGCAATTATCTCTCCTTTTTTCAGAAGTCCCATATCCTTATCCAGTCCATAGCTTACGTGACACACCACCTCTTTGCCCTTATAGTCCTGATTAGCGAGAGCGTTTGAGATAGCAGACACCTTAACAACCTTAGAAGACTGAGGCATCACATTATACTTAGACATCAGCTCATTACCATTCGCCACGACAGTACCGTCGACGAGCAACTCATAATACATGAACACATCATCGAGAGAAGAGAAGAAATTCTCGTTGTAAACCTCCAGTTCTCCATTAGCAGCGTTTTTGAGCGTGGTCCAAATATTCTGGTAACAATACTTCACCTCATAAGCGTGTGGATTCGGCACGCGGTCTGGTGAAATCATACCATTAATATTAAAGTTATTGTCACTTGCAGGGAAACGTCCAAAGTCACCTCCATAAGCGAAAATCTCCTTGCCAGTCACCTTTGACTTACTTCTGAGGCCCTGGTCAACATAATCCCATACATAACCACCTTGATAATTAGGGTATTTTCTCACGAGGTCCCAATATTCCTTAAGTCCACCGCCTGAATTACCCATGGTATGGCAATACTCGCACTGAATGAGCGGTCTCTCGTTATTCTCATTCTTGCAATAATTCTCACAATGCTCATAGCCAGCGTACATAGGGCAATACACGTCAGTCTTTCCATTCTTTCCAGCCTGCTCATACTGACAAGGTCTTGAGTTGTCATATCCCTTCACCCAGTCGTACGCATCCTCAAAGTTCTTACCATATCCAGACTCGTTACCCAATGACCACACGATAATAGACGGGTGGTTTTTCAGCACGCACACATTATGCTTCTGGCGCTCCACGTGCATGTCGTGGAAACGGGCGTCCTTAGACAACGACTTGTCTCCGTATCCCATACCATGGCTCTCGATATTCGTCTCAGCAGTCACATATATTCCATACTCGTCACACAGCTCATACCAGCGAGGGTCATTAGGATAGTGACAAGTACGGTCTGCATTCACGTTAAGCTGCTTCATCACCTTAATGTCCTGAATCATACGGTCAACACTAACGACATATCCGCCGTCCGGATCAAGCTCATGTCTGTTCACACCTTTTATTAATACAGCCTTTCCGTTTACCAGAAGCTGCTTATTCTTAATCTCCACCTTACGGAATCCGACTCTCTGAGGTATGACCTCAATCACCTTATCGCCGTCCTTAAGAGTAGCATACAGACGATACAGGTTAGGAGTCTCAGCTGTCCACTTAAGCGGGTTCTTTACGTCCATGCGAGCCTCAGCCTTGTTATCCTTGTCGAGCGTCACTGTCTTACCAGCCACCTCTTTCCCATCGGCGTCTCTAAGAGAAAGCTCCACACTCTTACCGGCAGCAGCTGCGCCAGTCACCTTAACAGACAACGTACCGTCAGTGTAGTTATTCACCAAATCTGGCACGATAAACAAATCCTCAATATGGCTTACAGGGCGAGAGTAGAGATAACACTCCCTGGCTATACCGCAGAGGCGCCAGAAGTCCTGATCCTCGTTCCATGACCCGTCACACCAACGCATAATCTGCATTGCGATAAGATTCTCCTTTCCCGGAGTAATGAATTTTGTGACGTCAAACTCAGCGGCCACCTTAGAGTCCTCAGAGTAGCCCACGAACTTACCGTTCACGTAGACCTCAATATTTGACGTGGCAGAACCGATGTGCATGTATATCTTGTCACCTTTCCAGTCAGCAGGAACGACGAAAGAGCGTCGGTATGAGCCCACATGGTTACCCTTATCCTGCACAGTAGGTGGCTCACCGATCCAGTCACTACGCCACGCATAATGGTTATTGACATAGATAGCGTCGCCATAGCCGTTGAGTTCCCAAATACCCGGGACAGACATCGTTCCCCATGAGCTGTCGTCATACTTCACAGCGAAGTAATTGGCAGGACGTTGGTTAGCGCTCTCAACCCAGTGGAACTTCCACTTTCCCTCGAGGGACATATAACGAGCTGAGCCGGACTTGGCGTTGACTCTCGGACTGACATCCTTCAATGCCATTCCCATATTCTCATAAGCGAAAAAATCCGAGACATCAGTCTTGCGATTGATCTGATTAACCGCCGGATCATTCCACACTGGGACCTTCTGAGCCTGCGCCGACAAAGACGCAAGCACCACACCACATGTAAGCAGATTTCTTAGATTCATATTAGTATTTTGTTAATTCGTTAATTTCACATGTCAAATTCGGGATTCGTCCGGGAGACGCTAATCACTCATCTTTTCACCCATAAAGGAGGGACAAAAAAAAAACACGCACGTCAGTCACCACTGATGATGACTAGGCAAAAATAATTATAAAAATCGAAACATCAGCTCAATTCACATATAATTATTTCATTACCCGAAAAAAACATCCGTACCGAGTCCATTCACATCTGAAGTCATAAAATCTTTTTTCTAATTGTTTGTTTCTTTCTTTTGTTTTTCTTTATATTTGCGTACTAATCATTAAAACAGAAAACACAACTTTAACTGATAATTTATGGCTAATATGACTGAAAAACTCTTTTCGGAATTTCAGGCTCCCACAACCGAGGAATGGCTGGCGAAAATCGAGGTCGACCTCAAAGGAGCGGACTTTCAGAAGAGATTAGTATGGAGAACCAACGAAGGATTCAACGTACAGCCTTTCTACCGGAGAGAAGACCTCAAAGAACTGAAAGGTGTTGACTCTCTACCAGGAGAGTTCCCGTTCATACGCGGTAACAAGAAAGACAACAATTTATGGTACGTCAGGCAAGATCTTGACGTGGAAGATCCGGCGTCCGCTAACGAGAAAGCCTTAGACTTGCTGAACAAGGGCGTCAACTCACTCGGATTCAGTATTCCAGGAAGTAAGCTAAGCAAAGAATTCATAGAGAGATTACTTGACAACATACTTCCTCAATACGTCGAGCTGAACTTCTCGACATGCCAGCGTCACTGTGTTGAGCTGGCAGTTCTTCTGACAGACTATTTCAAGTCGAAGAACTACCCTCTCGCCGAGCTTGAGGGTTCCATCAACTTCGACCCAATATCAAAGATCTTGGAGAAAGGCAAAGACGTGTCACCTGTCATCTCTGAAGGTAAGAGACTGATTGAGGCGTTGTCAGACCTTCCGAGATACAAGTGCATAAGCATCAACTCCAAGACACTCAACAACTCCGGCGCATACATTTACCAGGAACTGGGAAACGCGTTGGCGTGGGGCACAGAGTACATCGAGCAGCTCATCGGTCAAGGTGTCGAGCCGAGCGCCGTAGCGAGACGAATCAAATTCAACATGGGAGTGAGCGAGAACTACTTCATGGAGATTGCCAAGTTCCGCGCCGCCAGACTGCTTTGGGCACAAATCGTCAGACAGTACACACCAGACGACCTCGAGGCGTGTCAGATGCACGTCTGCGCATACACATCTGAGTACAACCAGACAATCTTTGACTCATACGTCAACCTTCTCAGGTCACAGACCGAGGCGATGTCGGCCGCATTGTCCAACGTGGACTCCATCGTTGTCACCCCATTCGACAAGCAATACGAGAAGCCTACGGACTTTGCGGAGCGCATAGCCAGAAACCAGCAGTTACTGCTCAAAGAGGAGGCTCACTTCGACAAGCTCGTCGACGTGGCGGGAGGCTCATACACTATAGAGCACCTCACCGACGCCATCGCCAAGGAGGGCTGGAAGCTGTTCCTGGAGATAGAGAACGCAGGCGGATTCCTGCATGAGTCACTCAACGGTAATATTCAGGACGCCATCAACACCTCTAATAAGAAGAGACATGACGACGCGGCCAAGCGCAAAGAGTTCATACTCGGCACGAACCAGTTCCCTAACTTCACGGAGAAGTCCGACGGTAAGAGGCCGTTGGCGGAGTGTCACTCATACGGACATGACCACGGCGAGAGTCTTAAAGCCCTCGACAAGTCAAGGCTTGCATCCGACTTTGAAGACCTGCGCATCAGCACGGAGAACGCAGCCAAGCAACCTATAGCCTTCATGCTGACCATAGGCAACCTCGCCATGCGCCAGGCGCGAGCTCAATTCTCATGCAACTTCCTGGCGGCGGCAGGCTACAAGGTAATCGACAACCTCGGCTTCAAGACGGTAGAGGAAGGTGTCGACGCTGCCCTACAGGCAGGCGCAGACATCGTCGTCATCTGTTCGTCCGACGACGAGTACGCCGAGTACGCTATCCCGGCATACAAATACCTTGGCGACCGCGCCTTATTTGTTGTCGCCGGTGCGCCAGCGTGCAGCGAGGAACTGAAGAACGCCGGTATAGAAAACTTTATACACGTGAAGTCCAACCAGCTTGAGACTCTCAGGGAGTACAACGCAAAACTCGGAATCTAACTATGGCAAGAAAAGACTTTAACAATATAGACATATATAGCCACATCCAATATAACAACGGATTACAATGGCAGAAGGACAATGACATAAAAGCGTCATGGAGAACTCCCGAGCAGATAGACATCCAGCCAGTCTACACAAAAGAGGACTTGGAGGGCATGGAGCATCTGGACTTCACAGCGGGAATACCGCCATACCTGCGCGGACCATACTCCATGATGTACCCGTTCCGCCCGTGGACCATCAGACAGTACGCCGGATTCTCCACCGCCGAAGAGTCAAACGCTTTTTACAGACGTAACCTGGCTTCAGGACAGAAAGGTCTGTCCGTGGCATTCGACCTTCCAACACACAGAGGATACGACCCGGACAACAGCAGAGTTGTCGGCGACGTGGGAAAAGCCGGAGTGTCAATATGCTGTCTCGACAACATGAAGACACTTTTCGCCGGCATCCCGCTCAACAAGATGTCTGTCTCCATGACCATGAACGGAGGCGTGCTTCCAGTGCTGGCGTTCTACATCAACGCGGGACTGGAGCAAGGAGCGCAGCTTGAGGAGATGGCCGGAACGATACAAAACGATATCCTCAAAGAGTTCATGGTGCGTAACACCTACATCTACCCACCAGCATTCTCAATGAAGATTATCGCAGACATCTTCGAGTACACATCACAGAAGATGCCTAAGTTCAACTCCATATCCATCTCAGGATACCACATGCAGGAGGCAGGTGCCACGGCTGACATCGAGTTAGCCTACACTCTCGCCGACGGTATGGACTACCTGCGCACAGGAGTAAACGCCGGCATCGACGTCGACGCCTTCGCACCACGTCTGTCATTCTTCTGGGCTATAGGAATGAACCACTTCATGGAAATCGCCAAGATGAGGGCCGGACGACTGCTGTGGGCAAAAATCGTGAAGAGCTTCGGAGCCAAGAACCCGAAGTCCTTAGCCTTACGAACACACTCACAGACATCAGGATGGTCACTCACAGAGCAAGACCCGTTCAACAACGTCGGAAGAACATGTATAGAAGCTATGGCTGCCGTCCTGGGACACACACAGTCACTTCACACCAACGCTCTGGACGAGGCCATCGCCTTACCTACTGACTTCTCCGCTCGAATCGCGAGAAACACACAGATATACATCCAGAACGAGACTAAGGTATGTAAGCAGATTGACCCTTGGGCTGGCTCATACTACGTCGAGACGCTGACAAATGAACTGGTGCACAAGGCATGGGAGCACATACAGGAGATCGAGAAGCTCGGCGGCATGGCAAAGGCCATCGAAACCGGGTTGCCGAAGATGAGAATCGAGGAGGCGGCGGCGCGCACACAGGCACGCATCGACTCTGGCACTCAGACCATCGTCGGCACTAACAAATACAGACTCGACCACGAGGACCCTCTCGACATCCTCGAGGTGGACAACACCGCGGTGCGTCTCCAGCAGGAGGGTGTACTGAAGGAGGTGAGAGCCAAGAGAGACAATGACGCTTGTCAGGCAGCCCTGAAGAACATCACAAGATGTGTACAGGAATTTAAGGATGGTAAGAAGTCTGACGACAACCTGCTCGACCTCGCGGTGAAAGCGGCAGGCCTCGGATGTACACTCGGAGAGATCTCCGATGCTTGCGAGGAAGTCGTGGGACGATACAAAGCAGTAATTAGAACAATCAGTAACGTGTATAGCTCAGAATCAAAATCAGACAAGGAGTTCGAACTGGCATGTGAGATGACTGACATCTTCGCCAAGAAGAACGGACGACGTCCAAGAATCATGATCGCTAAGATGGGACAGGACGGTCACGACAGAGGTGCCAAGGTGTGTGCCACCGGCTACGCAGACTGCGGTATGGACGTAGATATGGGACCACTGTTCCAGACACCGGCGGAGTCTGCCAGACAGGCAGTCGAGAACGACGTCAACGTCTTAGGCGTAAGCTCACTCGCGGCAGGCCATAAGACTCTCGTGCCACAAGTCATCGAGGAACTGCGAAAACTGGGAAGAGAGGACATCCTCGTGATAGCTGGAGGCGTCATTCCAGCTCAAGACTACGACTTCCTCTACAAAGCGGGAGTGGCTGCCATCTTCGGACCGGGCACAAGCGTCGCCAAGGCATGCGTTGAGATCATGAAGATTTTAAACGAGGACTGACGATGAGACGTACGTGTACAACAGTCGACACGAGATAACGTCTTTATGAGGTAACCTCCGAAAGTCAGGTGTGACTTTCGGGGGTTATTATGTGACATGACCGAAAACGCACACCTCGCTCTCACACGAGAGATGTGGACAGAACACAAAACGTGAATCTAAGGCTCAGACCACACATGGCACACAGACTGTAAACGTGCTTATCAGACGTTCTGCGATTGACGGTTTCTGCCACGGAAAAAGCCACAGACTGACGTTAGACACATAATAGAAATAGGTGGAATAATGGACAATTTGGTATGTCACCATATTTCCTATGCCAATTTTCGGCAGGAAATAAGTTAACTTACTGACAATCTGAAAACAATGTTCCCAAAAAATCTTAGGTCTCTTTTCTGAAATTCTTAGGTTAGGATATAGACTATATACAGGTCTGAGAATTTAAAAATCCTAACCTGAACTTTTCAGCGTCCTAACCTAAGAATTTCAGACGCCTAATAAGCCACGGAAAAAAAACTGAAAGTCATTTATTCGCTGACTCATATCAACGGGAAAAGGGGAATATCGGACAACCGGAAAATATGCAATATGGTAAGGACATTTAGCGGACAAAACATCCCAGCTCTCATTTGGAAAGAGCTGGGATGTTCATGTTTTATGTTTAGACGACTGAAGCCTCAGAACAGCAACACTCCGGCTGGCATTTCGCTTGGAGCGCACATTACCATCTGACAGTGTCAGTTCATGCGCTCGTAGAACTTAGCCAAGCCGCCCTCGCTTGTCTCTCTATAGATAGAAGGTATGTCACGCCCCGTCTGCATCATCACCGACAGCACCCTGTCGAACGACACCAGATGTCGTCCGTCGCTGAACGTCGAATAGATATTACAGTCCATGGCCCTGGCAGCAGCATAGGCATTACGTTCGATACATGGTATCTGCACCATACCGCACACAGGGTCACAAGTCATTCCGAGGTGATGCTCAAGCCCCATCTCCGCCGCATACTCCACCTGCGCCGGACTACCTCCGAACAGTTGACACGCAGCGGCGGCGGCCATGGCGCACGCAACACCCACCTCAGCCTGACAGCCAGCCTCAGCGCCCGAGATACTCGCCGTATGTTTAGCCACATTACCAACGATACCGGCGGTTGCCAACGCCCTCAGCATACGCATCTCAGAAAAGCCGCGGCTCTTCCACAGATGATACAGGATGCCAGGTACGACACCGCACGAGCCGCATGTAGGCGCGGTGACGATGACACCGCCTGACGCATTCTCCTCACTCACCGCCAAGGCGTAAGAGAAGACCAGTCCACGGCTATGCAGTGACGCGGTATATCCACTCGCCTTGATGTTATAGACTGCCGCCTTACGCTGAAGACGCAGAGGACCAGGCAAGACGCCCTCAGCCTGCAGCCCGCGCTCGACAGCCTCTCTCATCGCTCTCCACACATCACGCATGTAGTCCCATATATCCTCCGACTCACTCAACTCAACATACTCCCACAGCGTGCGACCATTCTTATAACACCAGTTAACAATATCCGTCATGCTACTCATATCGTACGCGTCCGGAGTACTCTCAGTTCTGCCGTCATCCATCTCCAACGCTCCACCGCCCACACTGAACACAGTCCACTGGTCTACTTCCTTACCGGCAGCGTCAAAAGCCTTAAAGCACATGCCATTAGGATGGTACGGAAGAAAGACGCTCGGCTTCCACACGATGTCAACCTCACGTCCATCACCGCCTAACACATCCATGATAGCCTTATCCGTCATATGTCCTCTGCCAGTGGCCGCCAGACTACCATAGAGGGTCACCTCAAACCTCACACAGTCGGCGTGCTTGCTCAAGAATATCTCTGACGCGAACCGAGGCCCCATAGTATGGCTCGAAGATGGTCCCGTTCCTATACGATATAGCTCTTTAATCGATTTCATAACATTCCCTAATATCCTTTTTCAATAATCAACATCTGTAATTACATCTAAACAGTCTTAACGTCCCAACGCCATTTGACACACCTTGTACACGACCCCATTGTCTTTCAGGGGGGCACCGGTCGAAGACTGACTTACTCTAAAAACCCTATTATTATTTCTCACTCAATCGCACGCAGGGTAGCAGACCACAACATCATGTGTCACTCGGCCACGAACAGACGTCCCTGACGAGCGCCGCGCTCTTGCATGCGCTTACGCACCTTATCCACGAACTCATAGTTCTTCAGTCCCCACCCGGGAACGGCGAGAAGCGAGGTCGGAGACTGCGACACGAAGCGTTCAAGTGTCATATCCGGCCTAAGACGCTCCACAAAGTCAATCACCAGGTCTATGTACTCATCAGCAGTGTACAGATGAAAATCCTGAGGGTTGTTGAAGTATTCCTCCGCCATACGTGTTCCTTTTATGAGCTGAAGCTGATGAAGCTTCAACGTGTCAATCGGAAGAGAGGACAACACTGAGGCTGCGTCAAGGATACGTTCCCTTGTCTGTCCCGGTAAGCCGAGGATGATATGAGCGCCAGTGACTATACCATGCGCCGCAGTTCGCCTGACGGCGTCCACCGTACAGGCGAACGTGTGACCACGGTTAATGCGTCTCAACACATCGTCGTATACACTCTCCACCCCGTACTCGACTATCAGCACTGTCCTTTTGTTCAGCGTCTCCAGATAAGTCAGCAGCTCGTCAGGCATACAATCCGGGCGGGTGCCGATGACAAGTCCAATGACATCATCGACGGCAAGAGACTCCTCATACAGAGACGTGACACGGCTGATATCTCCATACGTATTGGTGTACGCCTGGAAATACGCCAGATATTTCATCTCCGGATATTTCTTCCGGAAAAAAGCCTTACCCTCCTCCAACTGCTCGCTCACACTCTTTGTCGTGGAGCAGTATGCGGGATTAAACGTCTGGTTGTTACAATAGGTACACCCTCCGGTACCCACCACCCCGTCCCTGTTCGGACAAGTAAAACCCGCATTGATGGAAATCTTCTGAACCTTACAGCCTGCCAGCTCCGTGAGCCACGGTCCATACTCCTTATATAATACACTCACAATCTCATCTTAACACTACGTACCACATTACCAAATCTCCATTTCACGATGTACACACCAGACGGCAAGTCAAACAACGAGCACTGGTCGGACGCCTTGAACGTACGCAGCAGCACACCCGCTGACGAATACACATTAGCAACAAAGACTAACTGTCCTGGCACCTCACCGCCAAAACGCAAGGTCTTGGTCTCCGCGTCGAACGCCAACGCGTACTCATCCGGCTCCACATCAGCTATGCCGTCCGCCTCTTTCTCCACCTCGCCAGCGGCAATGACATACCACAGTCTGTTCATGCTCGACGAGTTTCTGTTGTCCGTCGTATAGCTCAGGACAGGAGTGCCGTCTGTTGACGCTCCTCCGCTCAAGTTCGCCGTATGTTGTGTTTTCTTATTCACAAGGTTATAATAACCCGCCGAGCCCTGCGGAGTGAAATGCCACAACTGAGAGTCATCGGCAGCATCAGCCTCCGCCACGGCAAGCTGAGTACCTACGTTAGTAGTCGCCGTCGCCTCCCCCACGGTAGGGTCACACAGCGCCATGCCCGACTGCTTGTTCAGCACAAGGTAGTAACCATCGCCGACAGAGAACAAACGCCACAGCTGGTTGTCCTCGTATCCTCCGCTCCACGAGCACGCCAAGTCGGAGACCTCGGACAGCGTCATGCCTGTCTTAGCACTCACGACACGATAGTAATAGCTCTCGTCAGCCACAAAGTCTGGTGTCGGCGCTTCGTCTCTCTTTCCAGCAAACGCAGAAGTGAGATACGGGATGTGCTTTGCGATGTAACTCTTCAGGAAAGAAATATACTGGTCGTATGAGCTATACAGCATATACTCACGCAGATATCCTTGGGAGATGCCCCATTTCTTATAGTTTAGAATCCTTGACTCCTC
Source organism: uncultured Prevotellaceae bacterium (assembly GCA_937900485.1). Taxonomy (GTDB): domain Bacteria; phylum Bacteroidota; class Bacteroidia; order Bacteroidales; family Bacteroidaceae; genus Minthosoma. The sequence continues at coordinate 16,771 of CALCEL010000012.1, read as the reverse complement.
CGTCAGTTCCACGAGAGAGTCAATCTGGGCGTACAGATAATCCTCGAGTCCGGCAGACACCACCTCACCATACCGTCTGTTAATCAGCTCGGCGAACCACACATCCTTCCACATTCGGTTGAGCCACTCCTTTGTCTGACCATATCCGACTTCAGTCATCAGCTGACTACTCGTGTCACCTTTTCTGATGTCATTAGCGTAGGCAATGTCGTAATCCCACAACGGTCCCCAATATAGACGCTGGTCGCCTCTCTCCTTATAGAAGTATGTGGAGAAATATCCGTCGATATTTCCGCTCACCTCAGTAGCAATAAACCAGTTGGCGAGGGACACCGAGTCGACGTACTGACGATAGCCCTCGTCCGGGTCTCTGTAGTTGTCGGAGGACAGAGCCGTCTCGAAATCCGCCAAAAAATTTCTGATGTAAGCGTTCTGCTCTTCAGCAATCTCATCCTCATCAGGGTAGTGCACTCTCACCGGCACCTTATACTTAGACGTCGTGAAACAGTTGCCGTCCTGAAAACCATCGACTTCCAGAAGATATCCGCCCGTCACGTCCGACTCATCCGTCAAAGGATAGTCCTGCTCACAGATGTTCACACGGTGAGCTCTCACCTCCACATGGTCACTTATCATGTAATTACCCATGTACACGCCATTGAGAGTCAGGTCGACATACTTGCTAGCCGGGTTATTCTTCAGTCCCAGGAACTCGCCCATCTTAAACGTCAAAGCGTTGCGCAGCAGTGTCTTATCCAGTGCGTTAGCAATCAGCGTCCAGCTTTTAGCCTTGGCATATCCTTTACCGAGAAACTTCTCTTTAGAGAGAAACTTAATGCGGTAAGGCTTTTTCGCTACTCCCCACGTAGAGTTTCCCCTACCCCTAATCCTCATCGAGTCATATCGGGTGACATTATCGTTCTCGTCCACGTAAAACATCGTCGCATAGACGTAGTACTCCTTACTGGTTATCGCAGCACCGTCAAACGTGTTCACGAGCACATGAGGAAGGTTAGTAAGGCGCGAGTACTCCTGAGCACAAACGTGGAAACCGAACAAAGTCCAAAGAAAAAAAATTATCCCGAAGCAATATTTATTCATAAACACTAAAAATGAAGGTTATGGAAGCAAAAGTAATAAATGCGCACCTAACCAACAAAAAAAATGCGACAAAACACTTGCCATGTGCAATAAATGTCGTACATTTGCCTGCCGATTATTATCAGGGGCATCCGTTCGGGTGTCCCAAGTCAGTGTGTGAATAGCGTATTCTATTAGCCGGAAGCGTGGTTCGTGAGCACTGAAGCGTGACGGACAAGAAGCCGTCTCGCCATTAAAACCACATTAGATTGTGGACAGAATTAAATTAAGTAACAACAAAAAAGTTTAAAGAATGAACACTTTAAGTTTCAAGACAAACTATGTAACCACAGAGGCAGCCGACAAGAAGTGGGTTGTTGTGGACGCAGCAGGTCAGACACTTGGTCGTCTTAGTTCAAAGGTTGCAAAGATTTTGCGTGGTAAGTACAAGCCATGCTTCACTCCAAACATGGATTGCGGTGACAACGTAATCATCATCAACGCTAATCAGGTTGTTCTCTCAGGAGACAAGATGAACAGCAAAATTTACCTCACTTACTCAGGTTATCCAGGCGGTCAGAAGAAAGCTACAGCTCTCGAGATGACAAAGCGCACAAACGGTTACGAGAAGATTGTCCGTCACGCTGTCAAGGGTATGCTTCCAAAAGGCAAGCTCGGCTCAAAGGTTCTCAGCAACCTTTACATTTTCGAAGGCGCAGAGCACAACAAGCAGGCTCAGAGCCCGGTATCAATCGATATTAACCTGTTAAAGTAATAAAGAGGTATGGCAGTAAACTATATAAACGCACTCGGCCGTCGTAAGAGCGCCGTTGCACGCGTGTACCTTTCAGAGGGTACTGGTAAAATCACAATCAACAAGCGTGACCTTAAGGACTATTTCCCATCAGAGTTGGTTCAGTTCGTCGTTAAGCAGCCTCTCAACCTTTTAGGTGTAGCAGAGAAGTACGACGTACTCGTAAACCTCAAGGGTGGTGGTTACACTGGTCAGTCACAGGCTTTGCGTCTCGCTATCGCCCGCGCACTCGTAAAGATTAACGCAGACGATAAGAAAGCACTTCGTGCTGAGGGATTCATCACACGCGACGCACGTTCTGTTGAGCGTAAGAAGCCAGGTCAGCCAAAGGCACGTCGCAGATTCCAGTTCTCAAAGCGTTAAACTGTCTGTCACGCTTCATACATATATGTGTATATGCGTTGTTCAGCACAAACGCTGGAGTACTTATCGTTTAGCATCTAAACTGTCAGGATCCTCGTCTCTGCGTGGCTACCCGATGGTTGGTTAACAAATTATTAACTACAAAGAAAGTAAACAACCTTTTCAGGCTTCAAGGCCTGAAAGAATAAAAAAGAAATTATGGCAAGAACATCATTTGATACATTGCTCGCAGCAGGTGCGCATTTCGGTCACCTGAAACGTAAGTGGAATCCAGCTATGGCTCCTTATATCTTCATGGAGCGCAATGGCATCCACATCATCGACTTACACAAGACTGTTGCTAAGACTGAGACAGCAGCAGAGGCTCTCAAGCAGATTGCTAAGAGCGGTAAGAGAATACTTTTTGTTGCTACTAAGAAACAGGCTAAGGACGTAGTTGCAGAGAAAGCACAGTCGGTTAACATGCCTTACGTTATTGAGCGTTGGCCAGGCGGTATGCTCACAAACTTCCCTACTATCCGTAAAGCAGTGAAGAAGATGGCTAACATCGACAAACTCATCGCTGACGGCACATACGCTAAGCTCTCAAAGCGTGAGAATCTTCAGATTCAGCGTAAGCGCGCTAAGCTCGAGAAGAACCTCGGTTCAATAGCAGACCTTACTCGTCTCCCATCAGCATTGTTCGTTGTTGACGTAATGAAGGAGCACATCGCAGTGAGCGAGGCTAACCGTCTCGGTATCCCTGTATTCGCAATCGTCGACACAAACTCAAACCCTAACAATGTTGACTTCGTCATCCCAGCTAACGATGACGCATCTAAGTCAATCGAGGTAATCCTCGACGCTGTATGCGGCGCAATCAAGGAAGGTCTTGACGAGCGCAAGGCTGAGAAGGTTGACATGGAGGCAGCAGGAGAGAAGAAGTCAGCTAAGACAGCTAAGGCTGAGGAGAGTGCTGAGGAAGAGGACAACAAGGCTGAGTAAAAAACAATTTTAACACACTATATTAAAAGTGAAATAGAAGAAATTCCGTTTCACTTTTAATATTTAACAAAAAAATCATTATGGCTATAACATTAGCAGACATAAATAAGCTCCGTCAGAAGACACAGGCAGGTCTCATGGACTGTAAGAAGGCCCTCACAGAGGCTAACGGTGACTTCGATGAGGCAATGGAGATACTCCGCAAGAAAGGACAGATGGTAGCAGCTAAGCGTTCTGACCGTGAGGCAGCTGAGGGTTGTGTTCTCGCAAAGGTAAACGGCAACTTCGGCGCTATGATCGCCTTGAAGTGTGAGACAGACTTCGTAGCTAAGAACGCTGACTTCGTGGCACTCGCCAACCAGATTATAGACGCTGCCGTAGCAGCTAAGGCTAAGACTCTCGATGAGGTTAAGAACCTTAAGCTCGGTAACGACACAATCGCTGACGCTGTTGTAAACCGCTCAGGTGTTACAGGTGAGAAGATGGAGCTCGACGGCTACGCTACTGTAGAGGGTGAGAACATCATCGCTTACAACCACATGAACGGTAACTTCCTCTGCACACTTATCGCCCTCAACAAGGCCGCTGACGCACAGGTAGGTAAGAACATCGCAATGCAGGTTGCAGCTATGAACCCAGTAGCTCTCGACGAGAAGTCAGTTCCACAGGCAACTATCGACGCTGAGTACAAGGCAGACATCGAGAAGGCTAAGGAGAACCAAATTTCTAAGGCTATCGACGCAGCTCTCAAGAAGGCTGGTATCAACCCTGCACACGTTGACTCTGAGGAGCACATGGAGTCTAACATGGACAAGGGATGGATCACAGCTGAGGACGTAGCTAAGGCTAAGGAGATTAAGAAGACTGTAGCTGAGGAGAAGGCTGCTTCATTGTCAGAGCAGATGATTGAGAATATCGCTAAGGGTATGCTCAACAAGTTCTTCAAGGAGAATTGTCTTCTCGACCAGGCTTACATCGATGACTCTAAGATTAGCGTTGAGCAGTACTTGCACTCTGTAGACAAGGATTTGACAATCACTGACTACAAGCGTTACACACTGCGCGCAGAGTAAGAACACTCGAGATAACTCGCAACATAATAATGGGATACATCCGTAAGGTGTATCCCATTTTTTATTACGTTAAATACGTCTGAGAAGCAGAGACAAATCTGACAGCAGCTAATCAAACATCTTATTATTCATGTTCCTCAGGCTTTCACCTGGCTCTTTAGACTCACCTACCCTCTTCTCATAATACTCAATCTTCAGCTTGTTCTTCTTCGCAGAAGCCACGGCATCATTATGATTACATATCATCTCAGACAGAGAATACGTTCTGTAAACCTTATCCGCCTCCTCATCACTTAAAGACCTGCCTATAAATGACTTCACAGAGTCTGAAGAAAGAAAATCGCTCTCCTTATGACTTATTTTCATAAATCGCCACTTCCTCTTATCATTAATAGAAACAAGAAGCATCTGTCCTTCTTCTTCCACCTCAGGAAAAAAGTCCAGAGACCTCTTATCGCCAGCATAGTCGCTCAACACCCAAAATCCCTTGCTCTGAAACTGCTCGTTCTTTTCGAGAACGAACGCTTGTTTCAAATCCTCAAGCTCAAAGCCATAAAATTCAGAAAGGCTGTCTGCGACATAGAAGTCATGCTTAGCCTTTTCCAACTCCTCTGCGTTAAACATTGCTATCTTCTTTTTCTTCTCCTCAATCTCTCTTGAACGCTCACACGAAGAGCAACTGGTGAACAGAATCACAGAGAGGAAAGAAACAAGACAAAATATACGATTCATAGTAATTTCAAAATTAATAGTTAAAATATACAACAACCGTCACACCTATTATATATACGAACGTATCATAAAACCATATCGTCGAAAGATACTAAAAAGAAAAAGGTGAACAGACATGACGACTAGACAAAGATAACGATTGAAAGACTAAAAACAAAATAAAGAAAGAGGAAAAGAAGATAAAGGTGCCATGGCTAAACACAAAGCACAAGAAACACTAACGCTAAATAACACGGAACAAGTATTTAATTACAAAACAGTTATCCATAAAACAAACAACAGAAAGACAAACATAAAGTGAGAAGAATGAGACGACAGGATAATTGTGGTCGGAGAGTTTTTAGCAGCCTAATATTTGGGCAGACGAACGGATAACCGTCGGCTATTTGCACAACAGACTGAAAGTGCGGCAGACAATAATGTTATTAAGGGTTGACGAAATATTAAGCGAATAGACCCTGCGACAAAAAGAACCATAAATCGTAACCTGTGAACCGATGTTGACACACAAAATCTCCCTGCGACCATAGAGACGGAAGCAGGGAGAAAGACAATCGGATGACAATCGGTCATACCGAACTCCTCAAATGAGGATTAAATATTGCTGACCTCGCCCAGGGCGAGCGCCATATCAACAAACTTGTTGTATAAACACACTGCAATTATCCTAACTCAAAGAATTTGTATAAAATTGCAATTACAAAACATACAAGTATTAAGACTCCAATCCAAACGCCGAGGTTTCTGGCGACAAAATCTGTAATCTTCATAGCAATTCAATTTATTAGATAAACAATATGTAGTAAAAAAGACTTAATGAACAGGAAAAGAACATTAAGTACTCAAGTTTGTCTTCGCAATGTTAATCAAAATTTTTTCAATACAAAACTTTCCGACATAAGAAAGATCGAAAACAAGCGCATAAAACCATATCTAACAATTAATTTTGCCATATCGATATTACAATCATCGCACTATATATAACTATAAATCAATTATTCACATCCTGAGCTCCCAGAACAAGTACAGAAAGAGAGAGAAACAGGCAAGCGTGACAGAGAAAGCAAATGGAGGCGCTCTATTTGCAGGTAAGTATAAAAACATTAACTTCGCGACAAAAATAAAAAGATGAGAAACAAGAACAGTCTCATAGCTCTGGCTGGAGGCACATTCGGACTGGGAATAACAGAATTCATGATGATGGGAATATTACCATACATCGCGAGAGAATTCAACATAACGATACCAGAGGCGGGGCATTTCATATCAGCGTACGCCATAGGAGTATGCGTCGGCGCACCATTCGTAGCGATATGCATGAGAACATGGCCTCTGAAAAAGATATTATATCTGTTGATGGCGATATTCTTCGCCGCATCCCTCCTAATTTCCATATGTCCTGCCGACTCATACTTACTGATGCTCATCCTACGTTTCATGGCTGGACTCCCCCACGGAGCGTACTTCGGAGTAGGATGCATAGTGGCAGACAGAGTGGCGCCATACGGCAAAAGCACATTAGCCATAGCTATCATGGGAATGGGAATGACCATCGCCAACCTGATTGGAATACCATTCGGCACATTCATCGCACAGTATCTCTCATGGCGAATCATCTTCCTGTTCTCAAGCACTGTCGGACTGCTGACATGGTACGGGGTATACAGATACATACCATTCATGGAACCTTTACCGGACAATGGTAAGAAGGACCAGTTCACATTCCTGCGTCACCTGGCTCCCTGGCTCATCATTGGCGCCACATTCTTCGGCAACGGAGGCATGATGTGCTGGTACAGCTACATCAACCCGATATTGACAGACGTTAGCGGCATAGCACCGACACTCATGCCGCTGATGATGGTATTGGCAGGAACAGGAATGGTGTTGGGAGGAATCTATGGCGGACGTTTGTCTGACCAGATAGGTCCAGGACATGCGGGCAGAGCACTTCAGGCCACCATGCTGGTGGCACTGACGGGCGAGCTACTATTCGGCTCACACCCATACGTAGCAGTACCACTCATGGTACTCGCCACATTCGGATTGTTCGGCGTCGGCTCACCACAGCAACTGCTGCTGATACGCTACGCAGAAGGAGGAGAGCTGCTCGGAGGAGCGATGATTCAGATAGCTTTCAATTTCGGAAACGCCATGGGAGCTTACTGCGGCGGACTGCCAATAAAAGCCGGACTGGGATACAGCTACACCACGGGCGTGGCAATATGCAGCATGTTAATCGGTATAGTCTTCTACACAGTCTTCTGCCTCAAGTATGAGAACAGGAGTACGACAAAACAAGCATAAGATGGGAAGAGAAAATAAATGGGTAAAACTCGATTCGGAGTACATAATAAAAAGACCGTGGCTGACAGCCAGGCGAGACAAGATACAGATGCCTAACGGAAAAGTGATACCAGAATACTACGTCCTGGAATATCCGACATGGATAAACATCATAGCCTTGACGAAAGATGGCAAGATGATCATGATAAAGCAATACAGATACGCTTTGGGCATTGACAAATATGAGTTATGCGCTGGAACCATGGACGACACAGACAAGTCACCGCTGGACACGGCAAAAAGAGAGCTTCTGGAGGAGACAGGCTACGACAACGGCAACTGGAGCGAGTTCATGGTGCTGTCACCCAACCCGACATCCATGACAAACCTGTGCTACACTTTTCTCGCCACCGACCTGGAAAAAACAGGCGATCAGAAACTCGACGACACGGAGGACCTCACATACCACCTGATGGACGAGGAGGAGGTGTACAGACTGCTGCAGGACGGAGAAATCATGCAGGCTCTGATGGCTGCTCCACTATGGAAATACTTCAGCACAAAGAAAAAAACAATATAAGAGATGGATAAAAGAAACTATAAGAAAGAAAACGAGGATTTTCTGAAGAGAGTCAAAGAGGACAGCGATGTGAGGGAGCTTCGCGGAGGAGTGCTTTACAAGGTTCTGTCCAACGGCAACGGCAACGGCGAGGTCAAGCCACGCAGCATCGTTACATGTCACTACAGGGGCTCACTGATTAACGGCAAGGTCTTCGACGACTCCTTCGCCAGAAAATGTCCCGAAGCATTCAGAGTCAATGAGCTGATAAGCGGATTCCAGATTGCCCTCATCAGCATGCACATCGGCGACCACTGGTTGGTATACATACCGTCAGAGATGGGGTACGGGCCGAGAAACGCAGGTGACATACCAGGCAACTCAACATTGATATTCGAAATAAAACTCATTGGCATAGGATAAGAAAATAAGCAGAGGGCGGAAACAATGGTTTCTCGCCCTCTACTAATGTAATAATGTGTATCAACAAGTGATACACTCTATGTGGTCACTACTCAGAGTCAGAACTTAAACTGATTCTTTCTGACGTAGATCTTGTAATCCTTTATAGCACCTGGAACACTGGACTCCATACGAGGCAGATACTGAAGAGCCGTCACAGTACGTTCTCTTCCGAGGTCGATGACAATCTGATGCGGGAACTTAACGCCCTTGAGAGTAGACCAGAATGTGGACTCCTGAAGGTCGTAGATCTTGTCTGCCGCCCTGTTACCTGTCTGGATATCCTCTGAGTCAGCGTATGAGATCTTCCATGGCTCACGAGAGAGACGCTCGCCGTTCTCGTCAAGCAAATACAACTCAGCCACACAAGCATACTCGTCACCATTGTGGTTGTTCAAAGCCTCGAGGCAGACGTAACGTCCACTCTGCGGCTCTGAGAACTTAACCTCTTGCCAACCATTACCTGCGCGGAAAGAACCAGCAACGACAGGAGTAACACCATCCAGTGAAAGGTTTTCACCCTCCTTACGGTGGATAGGAGGCTCTGCGTTCTGGAGCTTATCAATGATGGGAGTAGCAAATCCCTCTGACTTGGCCTCTGTAGGACCGATTATATCCAAAACGACGACCTCGTTCTTGCCTTTCTTAAGCCAGCAACCAGGACAGTAGAGCGTCTGCTGAGGACCAATCTCCCAGATACGTCCAAGGCCATGTCCGTTGACATATACCAATCCTTTTCCGAAAGACTCGAAGTTAAGGAATGTGTCACCCACCTTCTTAACATCGAATGAGGCCTTATAGAAACCAGGCACGCGGTCTCCCTTGAATCTCGGTTTTGTAGTATCAAGAGGCTTGTACACCTGTTTCTTCATGAACTCATAAGTGTCAGGGAACAAGAAGGTCTTCCAATTCTTAAGATGTGAGGTAAACTCGTTGCCGTCAATCTCGACAGAGAGATCAACGTTACCAACGATGCCCTTGAAGTCCTTGATGGCGCGACCGAAGTTGATACGTCCCATAGCCTCGACGAGAATATCGAGACGCGCTCCACGTCTGCAAGAAGGAATAACGACATCCTTGTCACCATTACGTCTGTCAAGAGCACCGACATAACGTCCGTCAACGAAAATCTGCACGTAGTCATGTCCTTCAGCGATATGTAACTTAGCAGGTTTATCCAGCTTCGGCAGTGTGGTCTGATACATCATAGAACCCCATCCCTGGTCAAAATCCTCCATAGTCTTAATGTCAGTAGTCTTAACCGGACACGGGAGGTTCTCAAACAAAGGAGCCCACTCCGTGAACGCGAACTCTTTGACAGTTGTCACAGGCAGAGCCTTAGGCACAGAAGGCAGCTTTGTCTTTGAGTATTGAGCGAGCATCTGACGAAGCTCATCATATTTAGATGTAGCCTGACCATACTCGTTGATAGGCGCATCATAGTCGTAAGACGTCACGTCAGGAGCGAAGCCAGGAGAGTTGGCACCAGCCCAATGACCGAATGATGTGCCTCCGTGAGTCATGTAAAGAGAGAAAGAGATATTCTTATCGAGCATCTCCTTCATACCAGAGACCATATCCTTAGACGAGCGCGTCTCATGCTTACCACCCCACTTGTCGAACCATCCGCTCCAAAACTCAGAACACATGAGAGGAGCATCCGGACGAAGCTGACGCAACTTCTTGAACTGGTCATCGATATTTGCGCCAGTACCAAAGTTCATAGTCCACACGAGATCGTCCAAACCGTTGTTCGTGAAGTTGCTTGACCAGTCACACTGGAACAAGGTAACCTTGTCAAATCCGACAGAACGGAGACAGTCACGTATCTCGCTGACATAAGGTTTGTCAACACCATATGAGCCGTACTCGTTCTCAACCTGCACCATGATGATAGGTCCGCCATTCTGGATAGTAAGACCAGCAAGCTGCTTTCCGACCTCTTTCTCGAAGATTTTGACACGTTCCATGAAATAAGGGTCACGCTCACGCAGCTTGATGTCTTTCTTCTTAAGCAGCCACCAAGGCAGACCACCCATCTCCCACTCAGCGCACACATAAGGACCCGGACGCACGATCACGTACATACCATTCTTCTGAGCCAGACGGCAGAACTCCGCCACATTGTTGTTTCCTGACCAGTCGAACACACCTTCCTGTTGCTCGTGGATATTCCAAAAGATATAGATACAGATTGTGTTCATTCCTAACGCCTTGCACATCTTGATTCTGTGCTCCCAGTATGGTTGAGGAATACGCGGATAATGAATCTCCGCCGCTTTGACGACAAAAGGCTCTCCATTAAGCAGGAACGTACCCTTCCCAGCCTCAAACGTACCGCCCTTTTGAGCATACATTGCCGATGAACCGGTAAACAGAGACGCCAGTCCTATCGACATCATTAACAAAAATTTTCTCATATTCTGATAATTATAATAAATTTTACGTGATAACACAAATGCACACATGCAAATATAAACAATTTATCTCGTATTTAACCACACAACAGAAAAAACTGCCGTCGACACGACTAATTCCCTCAACAATGAGTACACGCATAACGAGAACCGCGGCGGACAGCACCTTTCACGAGGCGCAAACAGTCTACCCAAGCGGAAATTATAGACAATTCGCCCTCACATGAATGCTCATGCCACACAAATGTACAACTCAATTTCCTTGATATCTCTTATTTTTAGTAACTTTGCAAAAATATTCACATCAATATGAAGAAACTCACAAACGAGGATATATCTAACGCACTGGACCATCCTGTCTTCAGGCTTATTGGCGACACGGCAGACGAACTGGACTTGGAATGTTATGTCATCGGCGGATGGGTACGAGACCTCTTTCTGCAAAGACCTTCAAAGGACATCGACATCGTCGTGGCTTTCAAGGACGCAAGCAAACGCCAGCAACAAGACAACGATAAGACGTCCGGATCAAGACCCGGCATTATGCTCGCCGAGGCACTAAAGAAGAAATTGAAGAAAGCGAACATCGCCATCTACAAGAACTTCGGAACAGCGCAGCTGAAAAGTAAAGGAGTGGAGATAGAATTTGTCGGCGCAAGAAAAGAAAGCTACGACAGGAACTCAAGAAAACCGGTGACAGAGGACGGCACTCTGGAAGAAGACCAGAACAGACGCGACTTCACAATCAACGCTATGGCATTGTGTCTGAATGCTGACCATTATGGCACTCTCGTCGACCCGTTCAACGGAACTCGAGACCTGGAGGACAAAATAATCGCCACTCCGCTCGACCCGGACATCACGTTCAGCGACGACCCGCTGCGCATGATGAGATGCGTCAGGTTCGCCACACAACTCGGATTCCACATCGAGGACGAGACATTTGACGCTCTCGGCAGAAACAAGGAACGTATCAAGATTATCAGTCAGGAGAGAATTGCTGACGAGCTGAACAAGATAATGCTGTCACCTAATCCGTCTAAAGGATTCATCGAACTGGACAGGTGCGGACTGCTGGAACTGATTTTTCCGGAACTCGCCGCACTGCAAGGCGTGGAGACAAGGAACGGAAGGGCGCATAAGGATAATTTCTATCACACTCTCGAGGTACTGGAGAATGTGGCAAAGTCCACATCAGACAAGGAATGGACAGACAGGGAGAACTCACCGTTCGAGAGTGTTAAGGACCATACGCTTTGGCTGAGATGGGCCGCTCTGATGCACGACATCGGCAAACCGAAGTCGAAGAGATGGGACCCGACACTCGGATGGACATTTCACAACCATAACGGCATAGGACAACGCATGGTGCCTAACATCTTCAGACGAATGAAGCTGCCAATGAACGAAAAGATGAAGTACGTTCAGAAACTGGTGGACCTGCACATGAGACCTATAGTCATCGCCGACGAGGAAGTCACCGACTCCGCTGTTAGACGACTGCTGTTTGAGGCCGGTGACGACATCGACGATCTGATGCTGCTGTGCACTGCCGACATCACGTCGAAGAACGAACAGAAGAAACAACGATTCATAGAGAACTTCAAACTGGTCAGACAGAAGCTGATTGACATCGAGGAGAAAGACAGGATAAGGAACTTCCAACCACCAATCAGCGGAGAAGAAATCATGGAGTTGTTCGACCTGAAGCCATGTAGAGAGGTCGGCGTTCTCAAATCCGCCATCAAAGACGCCATACTGGACGGGAACATACCGAACGACCACGATGCAGCCATGTCACTGCTACTGAAGGAAGCGGAAAAGATTGGTCTAAAGGCAAAAAAATGACTCAATTAGAAATTTAGTAGATAATTTTCCTTACCTTTGTGACTATATGTCATCAAAATAACAAAGCGCAACAACATGAAACTGTTTACATTTCTCGCATTAGGTGTTCTCACACTTTCTCAACAAGTACAGGCACAGACTGAAAGCAAGGACGCTGTGCTTAACAAGATTATCAAAGTCAACGATTACTGGCAGAGTCACAACAAAGCTAAGTGCCGCGGATTCTGGGATAACGCCGCATACTTTACCGGCAATCAGGCGGTTTATGAGCTGACCGGTAAGAAAGAATATCTCGACTACGCCATCGAATGGGCGGAGTATAACAACTGGAAAGGTGCGACGCAGAAAGACAAGAGGAAATGGAAGTATGAGACTTACGGCGAGGGAATGGACCACGTGTTGTTCGCTGACTGGCAGATATGTTTCCAAGTCTATGCTGACTTATACAAGATAGAACACAGAGCCGAGCGCATCGAACGCGCGCTGGAGGTGATGTGCTACCAGGCAAAGACTGACAAGAAAGACTATTGGTGGTGGGCTGACGCCCTCTACATGGGTATGCCGATATTCACGAAGATATACAGCATCACACACGACCAAAAGCTTCTCGACAAACAGTACGAGTGTTTTCGTTGGACAGACTCTCTGCTTTTTGACACTGACGCTCAACTGTATTACCGCGACGGCAAGTACGTGTACCCGAAAGTCAAGACTGCTTGCAACGGAGGTAAGAGCTTCTGGGCTCGCGGAGCCGGATGGGTACTGGCTGGTCTGGCAAAGGTGATACAGGACCTTCCAAAAGACAGTAAGTACAGGGCATTATATGTAGACAGATTCAAGAAACTGTCTGCCGGCGTGGCACGCTGTCAGCAAAGCGAAGGCTACTGGAGCCGTTCTATGTTATGCGAGGACGACGCACCAGGGTACGAGACTTCAGGAACGGCATTCTTCACATACGGACTGATATGGGGCGTCAACAATGGCGTACTGTCAGCCAAGGAGTACAAGCCAGTCATCGACAAGGCATGGAAATACCTGAGCGAGACAGCACTTCAGCCTGACGGCAGCGTGGGATTCGTACAGCCTATAGGCGAGAAACCAGACCCTACAAGAAAAGTTGACTCAAAGAGTCAGGCACCATTCGGCACCGGCGCATGGCTTCTGGCTGCCACAGAGTATTATAAGTCTATTAAATAATTTTTTCCAAAAATATATCACTTGTCTCAAAAAGAAAGAAACATGAAACAGTTCATCAAGTATGTAGCGGCGACGATTGTGGGAATTTTCATCATAAGTGTGATATTCACTATACTGAGCATCATATCTCTTGTGGGTATGGCAAGTATGTCGTCAAAAAATGTCAACGTGAAGGACAACTCTGTACTTGTCATCAACCTTACCGGCTCAATAAAGGAAAGGACCATAGAGAATCCATTCGACTTCCTGACAAAAAACTCCTCAACAAAGGTCTCTGGACTAAACGAGATACTCCAAGCAATCAGAAACGCCAAGGACAATGAGAATGTGAAAGGCATATATATCGAGGCCGGCTCACTCATCAGTGCTTCACCATCCACACTACAAGAAATCAGAAACGCACTCGTCGATTTCAAAAAGTCAAAGAAGTTTATTGTCTCTTACGGCGACACTTACACACAGGGCAGCTACTACGTGTGCTCAGTCGCAGACTCCGTCATCATCAACCCGGAGGGTGTAATAGACTGGTCAGGACTGTCAATGAGCACCATGTTCTACAAAGACCTTCTCGACAAGATAGGTGTCAAGATGCAGGTAGTGAAAGTCGGAACATACAAGTCTGCCGTTGAGCCATTCATACTCAACGAGATGAGCGACGCCAACAGGGAACAACTCACAGTCCTGAGCAATGAGATATGGGCAGAATTCACATCAGCCATAAGCAAGTCGAGAAAAATCAGCGTCAACACACTGAACGCTTTCGCCGACTCCGTACTCACATTCCGTCCAACAAAGATATATAAGGAACAATCAATGGTTGACAAGTTGGCTTACTCTGACTACGTTCCGAAGGCTATCAGTAATATGATGAAGCTTGACAAGGACGACGAATACAACACGATAAGCGTGACTGACTTGGCATCCACCACGACTGGAAATCCAAAGGACCCGAGCGGTAACATTATTGCGGTATACTACGCTGTGGGCGACATTGTAGAGGAGTCCACATCAAACAACTTCTCCAACACTCCACAGATTGTCGGAAAAGATGTCATCAAGGACTTAGCCGAACTCGCCGAGTCTGAAGACGTGAAGGCTGTAGTGCTCAGAGTAAACTCAGGAGGAGGAAGCGCATACGCATCAGAGCAGATATGGCATGAGGTGATGAAGATCAAAGAAAAAAAGCCTATCGTGGTGTCAATGGGTGACTATGCGGCAAGCGGTGGATATTACATCAGCTGTGCGGCAGACTGGATTGTGGCAGAACCAACGACGCTGACAGGCAGCATCGGTATCTTTGGTATGCTGCCTGAGGCTTCTGAGCTGATGAACGACAAACTGGGACTGCACGTGTCAACAGTCAACACCAACGCGCACTCAGACATAGGTGTTCCGACAAGACCTCTTTCACAAAGCGAGCGCAACATCATACAGGCGTACGTGAACCGCGGATACGAGCTGTTCACAAAACGCTGTGCGGATGGACGTAAGATGAAACAAGACTCAATAAAGAGCATCGGCGAAGGCAGAGTATGGACAGGTATCCACGCAAAACAGTTAGGACTTGTGGATCAACTCGGCGGAATATACGACGCCATCGACATAGCAAAGAAAAAAGCAAAAGTTAAGGACTTCACAGTAATGACTTACCCAGAGCAGGGTAACGTGCTGGACAACTTCATGAAAGAGGCAACCAGCTCGGAGTCATACGCAGACGCTAAGATGCGAGAGACATTCGGTGAATACTATGAGGTGTTAAACAGCATAAAGAATACCCAAAGCAAGTCTGGCCTGCAAACAAGCATGCCGTATCACCTGATGTTTAACCTATAAGAAACAGATCATTCCTGTGATGAGCGACACGTGTCATCACAGGAATGGCTATAAAACAATAATCATAAGTGGAAGGCGACCTCATAAAAACATATCCATTACTGACTCCGTTGTCATGGTTATACGGATGCGGTGTAGGACTGAGAAACTTCATGTATGAAGTTGGAATATTCAAGTCCAAGTCGTATGACGTTCCTATAATAAATGTAGGAAACATAACAGCTGGAGGCACTGGAAAGACTCCGCACACGGAATACATAATCAGGCTGCTACAGGACTCCAACCAGGTAGCGGTGCTAAGCAGGGGATATAAACGTAAGTCAAAGGGCTTCGTATTGGCAGACATGTCCACGCCGATGTCTATGATAGGCGATGAGCCTTATCAGATGAAGAAGAAATTCCCTAAGATTCACATGGCCGTGGATAAGGACCGTTGTCACGGAATAGAAAGACTAATCAGCAAATCAACACAACCTGAAGTTGACATCATCTTGCTGGATGACGCCTATCAGCACAGACACGTGCAACCCGGAGTGAACATCTTGCTGATGGACTACCATCGTCTGGTATACTTCGACAAGCTGCTGCCAGCTGGAAGACTGAGAGAGTCAAAAAGCAGTATGAACAGAGCCGACGTGGTCATCGTAACGAAATGCCCCTCATACATCACTCCTATGGACAAGAGGGGAATAGAGCGCTCATTGTGTCTGGAGAAATGGCAGAGACTATTCTTCACCACGTACAGATATGGTAACCCGTACAAGATCACAGCCCCCTCACAGACAATCAACATCGATGAGCTGAAAGGCAAAAAGATCACCCTCGTGTCTGGCATTGCGTCGCCGGAGCAGCTGGAGTACGACCTCAGCAAGTATGAGCTGAGCTTCACGCCTCTACACTTCCCTGACCATCACAACTTCACAACCGGAGATATAAAGAGCATCAAAGAAAAGTCAAAAGACGGCATCATACTCATGACAGAAAAAGACGCAGCCCGCGCGGAAGGAGCATTCGGAGAAGACGCAGACAGAATTTACGTCATACCGATAGAAGTCGAGTTCATGGGTGAGAATCAGGACAAGGAATTCAATCAGATAATCAAGAGTTATATAAGTAAAAACTC
>CALCEL010000011.1 GCA_937900485.1 uncultured Prevotellaceae bacterium | reverse complement strand
CACCGTCAGGTGTATCCTCCACAAACCTGTCATTGTGACGTTAACCGTTCCCAGATAGCTGCCGTCAGACTGTCTTGTCAGACTGACATTATCAGGCGATGTGTGATTACCCATGTCAGGCATCCTCGGGTCGATGTCAATGACGAAATCCTCCTCCGCCAATGCGTACGGCTCGGTAATGACAGAGCTTTTCTTGCTAATGTAAGCCTTAATTTCATTCGTTCCCGTCTTCCAGTCAAGAGGATTCACGAGAGACAGGTAAAACACATCATTGTCAACCTTGAAACTCTTTATCCACTCCTGTCCATCCGGCAGAGCGTTGACCTTTATCGCCACGTTGTCCACCCCTCCGTCACTGCCAAGGACCGACACGTCGTAAGACAGTGACCATGTACCAGACTCACTGGTGTTCATCAACAGCGACACCCATCCGTGTCTGAGAGCCTCCGGCTGTCCGTCAATAGTTGTCACCTGCGGTCCCACCGGAGTGCTGTGAGTCATGCCGCTCTTCACCATGTACATCAATGGAGTGATAGAATCGACTGAGAAGTTCTTCACGTAATTACCTGTAGTCTTCTTCGTGACGACGAAATACAAGTCATTATATCCCTTGTGGAGCGTTCCTGTCTCCGTATACACATACACGTTATACTTACCACCGATCTCAGAAGTCAGCTCTGGCACGTTCACCAAGTCGCTGAGAAACTTATAGACTCTGTAAGCCTCATCAGCAGAACAGCAGTCCACATCATCCGTTATCGTTATCCCTGGTATCTCGATTCCAGAGTTCACACCATCATCATTACTGTTGCATGACGCGAAAAGGAACGTCAGCGCTGATAAAAAATACATAAATTTCTTTTCCATAAGCTCATCGTTTTTTTTGGCTTGTTAAACCTCTTTTTCTCTATCTCTGTTTTCTGATGCAAAGATACGTCCTTCGGCGTATCCGTGAAATCCCATTTAGAGGGTATTCTAATACCACATATGCGGTATGGTCAAACGCTGTCCCAGGCCAGACGCAAGAGGCAGAGACAAGGCTCACATCCCCATCTCTGCCACTGTCAGTGATTATTATGTCATCAATATCCAGGATTCTGGCTTATGCCCAGGTCCTCACCTCTGAGACCCGTCGGAATAGGCTGGCGGTAATGCTTACCCCTCACGTTATTATACTTAGCCACCAGGTGATTATGAATCTTCTGGAAGAAAGCAGCCTGATCTGACGTGTAAGTCTGTTTTGACTGCCAGTCATCCGCGAAGTGCTTATAACCAGCCACCTTCTTCACTGACGCCACGAGGTCTTTCCATCTGTATGAGTTGAGTACAGAGAACTGCTCATACGTGAACTCATAGTCCCACTCACGTTTGATCTGGTCGAAAGTCGGAGCGCTCACCGTCTCTATACCCGCTCTCTCTCTAAGCTTGTTGAACGGTTCAGCAGCCTCGCTGTTACGTCCGAGTTGTACCAGCGCCTCAGCCTTGATGAGGAGTACCTCAGCATAACGTATCTCTATTCTGTCCACTGAGTTGTATGTTATCTCAAGATTCTCAGCGTTCTCATAGCTCTGGTCCACACCCTTACCGTTGATAGGAGTGTACACTGGAGAATAGTAATGATAAGTCAAGCCGTCCTCTGGATTAACGATAGATGTGAAGTATGTCTTCGCGAGACGCTTATCATTAGGATATTCCGCATACCAGTCATCATAAAGGTCATCATCCGACACCTCAGTGTGATTCTGGTTATATCCTCTGCCGTTCTCTCCGTTCTGGAACGGGAAAGTCCAAGAGCAGTGTGTCTGGTGGTTACCCTGCGCATCGTAGGCGTCGCCGTCATGCGCTATGGTGAAGAGATGCTCGTTAGTGCCTCTCTTATTGCTCTCATACTCACGTCCCCACAGTTTGTTATACTCAGGGTCAAGAGCGAGTTTACCGCTGTTGATCACCTTATTGGCATATTCCACCGCCTTCTCAAGACGTGACGGCGTGGTAGTGAACTCCGGGTCAGTCTGCGTGTCAGCTATCGCCTGAACCTCTGACTCAGACAGCGGGTTATCACCCCAGACGAGGTATGTACGGGCGAGAAGTCCTTGAGCAGCCTGCTTTGACGGAACCCTCGGATCACCGTCATAGTCCTTGAGCAAAGACTCAGCATCCGTGAAGTCGCTCACGATCTGCGCGAACACCTTATCAATGCTCTGACGCTCCGTCGTGCTGCCACCGTTCTCCGTGAACACCGGCACCTCACCCCAAAGCTGAGCCAGTTTGAGATATGCCAGACCTCTCAGGAACTTAGCCTTTCCCACTGCCGCATTGTATCCGGCCTGAGTCACCTTACCGGCATTAAGTGAGTTGGTCACCGTCGTTATCGCCTCATTATCCTGAACGATACCAAGCAAAAGATGATTGAATATCTTAATCTGATACCATGTCGTAGGCTCCTGCTCAAAACGGCTGTTCACCGGTCCCGCCTCATTCTCCTCTCCCTCGAATGAGGTAAGCTTGTTTGAGTTCAGCTCTATAATGAATGAGAATGATGAGCTCAACGGCTGCCAATGACTATATACACCATTGACGAGCGAGAGAGCACTTGCGTCATCATCCACCACATTCTCGTCAGTCACCTGATTAACCTCGCTGCTGTCATCGTCGCTTCCGCAAGATGTGACACCTGTTAACAATGTTGAAGCCGTAATCGCCGCGAGTAAAATGTTCTTTCTCATAATCTGTTCTCCTTTCTTTTTTTACTTATTATCTAACTTAACATCTATTACTGTTTCTTTTCGTGATGCAAAGGTACGGACTATGGACCGCCCGCGAAATCCCTTTAGCTTGGTATTCTTGCTCACATATTATTGGTATATGCGTCTGTCTAAACACACTATCCACGACGCTTACGCCAACATTCCCGCAGACATTCCGAGACACGCTTTCTCACTCATTTCCAATAACATCAAACGCATTCAAGACAGTCGTCAAGAATAGATCAGGCACGACAATCATCACAGCCTCATTTTATTCTGAGCCGCCAAGCGTATCATGGAACGCTTACACCGGATAGTCAGATTTCATGGCCTACACAAACCACATACCGCCACCCCTACACTCACCACCCGCCTGACCGTCCTCAACACAGAAGAAGACATGACGAGAAGGCCATTCCATTTCGCACATTTTTCACTGTCCCAAACTCCCCTTTTTCCGTTGACACGTGGCAACGAAAAAATGACTTCCGAAATTTTCCCGTGTCTTATTCAACCTCTGAAAATCTCAGGTTAGGACGTTGAAAAGTTCAGGTTAGTTTTTTGAAAAACGCAGACCTGCGTATAGACTATATCCTAACCTAAGAATTTCAAAAAACAGACTTGAGATTTTTAGAAGTCTTATTTTGGGATTATCAGTAAGTTAACTTAATTTTGGTCAAAAACAGGCATAAGAAATTTGGTCACACCGCAAATTGTCCGTTATTCCACCACTCTCCCATGACCGCCATCAATACCCGTACAATCCGGCATCAAGGTGGCAAGAGTATGTAGACAGAGTCTTGCGGTACCATCACTCAAGTACGTACGTCACATACATGAAAATCGGAAGTTCCCGACAAGCAAGAACCTCCGACAACAATAAAAATAAAACTTACGACTTTAAGTCATTCAAATAATAAACCTGTTTAATCCAAAATATATTATCCGGAAACAAAAAATATCTGACCATCACTTCCGTCATCACCTCACGCTCAGAGAGTCAGCGTGACACCTAAAGTGAACGTACGCGCTGAAGGGTATGCACCGCTGTCCGTACCTCCGCTGACCTCCGGGTCATAGCCCTTATAGGATGTTATCGTGAACAGGTTTGAGGCAGTGGCGTACAAGCGTACGCCGACGCCGACGCTCTTCGGCAGCTTAGGAGTGTATCCCAAAGTCACGTTACGCAGTTTAAGGTATGAGGCAGACTGCACATAACGGCTGTCGATATATGAGAACGGTCGTGAGTTGCTGGCGAGAGGCAGCGTGTTACTGGCGTTATCCGTCGTCCAAGAGTCCTTGACCGTTGTCAGCACATTGTATGAGTCACCTGTCTGTTCCAGACGTCTGCCGAGAGCGTTATAGAGTTTATTGCCCACAGAGCCGGCGAACACCACGGAGAGGTCAAACTCACGATACTGAGCCCGTGTGGAGAATCCGTATGTAAGGTCAGGCTGTATGCTTCCCAGCACCTGTCTGTCATTGCCGTCAATCTTATTGTCATTATTAGTGTCGACATACTTGATGTCGCCGGCCTTCGGTGTCTGCCCATTGACCTTCGGCAACAGGCTCACGTCCTCGTCGCTCTGAACAATACCGTCGAACACCAGTCCGTAGAATGAGCCGAGTGACTCGCCCGCCCTGAGTATCTGCTGATTGTCCGAGCCTTGTATGATGTCACTGGACGTGCCCATGTCTGTTATCTCATTGGAATTATGAGCAAGGTTGGCGGAGACCGACCAACTCACCTTACGTCTCTTGATGATGTTATAATCCACTGCAAGCTCCACGCCCTTGTTGACCACGTTACCTACGTTACGTAACTGGCTTGGCACTCCGAGAGAAAATCCCGCCGGCACATCGAGCAGAAGATCTGACGTACGTTTATAATATCCGTCGAGCACGATGTCCAACTTACCTCCCCACAGTCCGAGGTCCACGCCGAGGTCATAGCTGGCTGTCGTCTCCCACTTCAAGTCGTCATTGGCTGCGGAGGACTTCGAGTAGGATGATGAGCCGGCGTAAGAACCTGTGGAGTAAGAGGAGGAGAAGGCATAGTCAGTAATCTCCTGATTGCCGACGAGACCACCTGTCAGACGCACCTTGAGAAAGTCCAGACCGCGGACGGCTGAGAGGAACGACTCACGCTCAGCGTTCCACGACAGTCCGAGTGAAGGAAAATAACCCCATCTGTGGTTCTTGGCGAAACGGCTTGAGTTGTCCGCGCGGAAAGTGGCTGTCGCGTTATACCTGCCTAACAGTGTGTAGTTGGCGCGGGCGATGAATGAGTTGAGGTCACTCTCGCTGATACTAGTCTCCGGCGTGTAGACATTAGCTCCGTCACCAAGGTTGTACTGCTTCTGTATCTCTTTCGTGAAGTGGTTGCTGCTGATCGAGCTGTATGTCGTCTTGCTGTTCTGTCTCGTGAATCCGGCGAGCACATCCAC
Source organism: uncultured Prevotellaceae bacterium (assembly GCA_937900485.1). Classification (GTDB taxonomy): domain Bacteria; phylum Bacteroidota; class Bacteroidia; order Bacteroidales; family Bacteroidaceae; genus Minthosoma. Next base: position 16,055 of record CALCEL010000011.1, on the reverse strand, counting down.
ATGACTGTCACTATTTATGTCCTTATCGTATGTCACTGTATATTCCTGCTGCCACACGTCAACCTGTCTGTTGCTCACACCGCCTATACCCTCTGTGGCAAGTCCAAGCGAAGTGTATGCTCCGGAGAAATAATTCTGCGTCAACTTCTCACTATTCAAACCGACAGCTGCCTTGAAGGTGAACGCTCCCGTCTTATAGCTCACCCACACATTACTGAGCAGGTAATTATTGATATTCTCCGCCACGCTCTCCTCAAGGTCATACACCGGATTGCTCGCATGGTCACCGATGGCGAAGTACGCATACTCGTACGGGTTGGAAAAGTTGTATGAGCCGTCCTCGTTATAGACACTGACTACAGGCGGCATGAGTAAGGCGTAAACAAAACTGTTGGTGATGCCGGCAGAATATGGTGATGAGTTGAACACCTTCTCTTGTGTGGTGGTCAGTCCCTTCTGTTTGCTGCGTCCGTATGTGGCGTTGACACCCAGCTTCAGCCCAGGGCGGACGTTCCATTCCGTATTGGCATGGAAGTTGTATCTTTGGAATCCGGAGTTGAGTATGATACCATCCTGGTCGGTGTAATTGACGGAGAAGGCATAACGGCTATTGGCGGTGCTGCCGATAAGACTCAGCTCATGCTTCTGCTGCAAGGCGTTTCTGAGCACTGCGTCCTGCCAGTCTGTACCCTCACCCAAAGCAGCTATCTGCTCATCCGTGTAGCCTCCCTTGTTACCGAAGTATGTCTTCTGGTATGCAGCCCACTCTGACGCATTGAGCAGGTCGAGTTTCTTCGACACACTGCTCACACCGACGCTATATCCATAAGTGAGATGAGTGGTGTTCTCACCAATCTTACCTTTCTTTGTGGTGATGAGGATGACACCATTGGCACCTCTCGAACCGTATATCGCCGTGGCGCTGATGTCCTTGAGCACCTCCACACTCTCAATGTCACCAGGGTTGATGGTAGCGAGTGGGTTGAGGTGACTCTCCAACGCTCCGAGTCCTGTGGAGCTGCTGTTGACATCATTGAAATAGATGAAGCCATCGACGACATACAACGGCTCATTGCTCGCGTTCACTGAGTTGCCGCCACGTATACGTATGCTGCTCTCCGCTCCCGGCTGACCACTGGCGGCAGTGACGTTAAGTCCTGCCACCTGACCGGCAAGAGCCACATCGAGTGTCGGCGACACATTGTTCTCGAACACCTCCGACTTGACTGACACCACGGAGCCTGTGAGCTGAGTCCTGCTCTGTGTTCCATATCCGACGACAACAACGTCACCAAGCCGGTTGTTACGCTGAGCCAACTGCACCACTACCTCGTAGTCTTCCTCATATACCGTGATGGACTTGTCGACATAACCGGCAAAGGACACGGATAACTTGACAGGCAACGACGGAACGTCAACGCTGAAACGACCATCGACGTCAGTCAACACACCACCGCCCGAATACTTTACCGTGGCACCAATCATGGTCTCACCTGTTATGGCGTCTGTCACCTTACCCGTGATTCTATAAGCCTCAACGGTGGACGTCACCAACGTCAACACCGCAGTCAGAAACAGTCTGAACACAATCCTTTTCTTTTCCATAATAACCAACCTTTCCGTTTTAGCTCAAGTCTCAGCGTCTTCACTCTTAGAAACTCAATGGCGGGCAGAATAACTGAGACTTTGTTAACAACTCGCTTTCCCGCCTCTGTCTCATAATAACGCCGCGAAGGTACGACGATACCTCCAGAACCGAAATCCCAATTGAAAGGTATAAATCATACCACAATCGTGGTATCGCATATAGAATGACGTCAGCGTTTTTCGTTTTTTACACCTATTATATAAAGACTACCGGAGACTATGACTTTGACACTGACGTCTCACTTTTCTCACAAAGGTTGACATGAACAGATTCGGACAACCTGACACGGCCAGCCAGACTACGTCTTAACAATGGCAAATACTCTCCCAAACATAAAATATTAGAATAATCTACCATAAATAACATACTTTTTAGATGTTATTTCTAAAAACATAACATATTCTTGGTATATCAGACAATAAAATATAACTTCGCGCCATGTTTTTAAGGCAACACGAAAATAAGAAGAAAATGAAGAGACAGACAATAGCAATCAACACTCCTTTTGAGCGTCGTGACACGTACGGTTCACTGAACATCCCGGTATACCACACCGCAGCATATGAGTTCGACAATGCGCAGGCAATGACGGACGCCTTCACGGGTAAGGTGCTAGAGCCAGACTACAGCAGAGTGATGAACCCAACTGTCACACATCTGGAGAATAAGGTGAAGGCACTGACGGGTGCTTCTAACGTCTTCGCACTCAACTCAGGAATGGCTGCTATCAGCAACGCTCTTCTGGTGTTTGCCGAACAAGGACGTAACATCGTGACCAGCAACCATCTCTTCGGCAACACCGTGGCTCTCATCAACACCACGCTGGCAAGACTCGGAGTGGAGGCACACACGACAGACCTCACGGACTTGGATAAGGTGCGCGAAGCAGTGGACGACAAGACTTGCAGCATCTACCTGGAGATTATCACCAACCCTCAGATGGAGGTGGCAGACCTGAGAAGGCTTAGTGACATTGCTCATGAACACGGCATTCCGCTCATCGCCGACACCACGATGATACCGTTCACACAGTTCAGCGCCAAAGAGCTCGGAGTGGACGTGGAGGTGGTCTCAAGCACTAAGTACATCTCAGGTGGCGGCACTTCGCTGGGCGGACTCGTCATCGACTATGGAACATTCCCTGTGGTCAACGAGAGAATACGCTTCGAGCTGCTGTTCAACCTCGGATGTTACATGACTCCACACGCGGCGTACATGCAGTCCCTGGGACTGGAGACTCTCGACGCAAGATACAGAGTACAGTCTGCCAACGCCATCGAGCTGGCAAGACGACTGAAGAACGTGAAGGGAATAAGGGCGGTCAACCACATCGCACTGCCTGATAATAAATACCACGAGCTGGCAAGACAACAATTCGGTGACACGGGCGGGGCAATGATAACGATAGAGCTCGACAGCGAGGACGCCTGCTACAGCTTCATCAACAACCTGCGACTGATACACAGGGCTACCAACTTGTTCGACAACAAGTCACTCGCCATACATCCTTACAGCACCATCTTCGGCAATTTCAGTAAGGAGAAGAAAAAAGAAATGGACGTGCTGCCGACAACGATAAGACTGTCTGTGGGACTGGAGCATGTGGACGACCTGACGGAAGACATCACGCAGGCACTGAGATGACGACTGACAACGAGACAGAAGACACAGACAACATCAACAACACTAACACAACAAGTTATGGACACAAAAAGATTTATCATAGCTGACAACCAAGACATAACGAGACTTGGAGCCAGACACTTGATAGCCCACACGATAGAAGACGCAGCTATATTGGAGGTACACAGCAGACACGAGTTGGTCAACACGCTGAAGGAAAACGACAATAACGTGGTCATCCTGGACATCACTAAATTCGACATCGGCTCTCAGAATGAGCTGCTCAACCTGGCAGGACGCTTCGGCAACGTGATTTGGATTATGTTCTCTGACGACATGAGCGAGCAACTCATAAGACGACTGAGTCTGGAACAGAACTTCAGCATGGCGCTTAAGGACTGTTCACAACAAGAGATTCAGTCTGCGATACGCTATGCGGCAAGGGGCGAACGGTTCCTGTGCCATCAGATCACCAACCTGCTGCTGTCTCCTGTCCATAATGATGACATGAAGGAAAAACTGACACCTACGGAGACGGAGATTCTCAAACTGATTGCGGCAGGCAAATCGGTGAAGGAAATAGCTAATGAACGTAATTCAAGCATACACACCATCACCACACACAAAAAGAATATTTTCAGAAAGCTGGAGGTCAACACGGTGTACGAGGCCACGAAATGGGCCCTCAAGTCCGGAATCGTGGAACTCGTGGAATATTACATCTGACAATACGAGGAGGGATATGTTTCTCTCCTCTTTCTTTTTCTCTAAAGAAGTCGCCCAAAAGGGATTTTTCACGAAAACTCACGTTCGCACACCTATTATTAAATACTATTACGGCTCAACCAACAATAAACAACGAGTAAAAAGCCATAACATCATAATGTATAACATTTATTAAAACACGCCGTTGCGAGAGTAACAGGAAAAAACATTAACTTTGTCGACATAAATAACTCAAACAGATGACAAAAAAAACTATATTAACAGCATTGCTGCTGATATGGACCGTGGCGTCTATGGCACAGTTCATGAGACCAGTACAAGTTAAGAGTGAGCTGAGAGAGCTTTCCGACAAGGAGGCGGAGCTTGTATTCAACATGACAATCAAGAAGGGCTGGCACGTTTACGGCACACAAGTAGTGGAGAACGGTCCGACGCCAGCCACACTCAACATAGAGTCTGTCAGCGGAGCACAGCTCAAAGGCAAACTCACCGCCACCACGGCGGCCACGAAGAAACATGAGGACATGTTCGGAACCGACGTGTTTTTCTATGAGGATAAGGTCACATTCATACAGCGGCTGTCACTCAGCGGCGGCAAATACTCCGTCACGGGATACCTCCAGTACGGAGCCTGCAACGACGAGAATTGTATACCTCCAACCAACGCCGACTTCGAATTCCACGGGGAGGTGAAGGCCGCACCGGCTGCGAAGGAGGATAGTAAGACGAAGGAGGTGACCACTCAAGAGACGACTGCAGACAACTCCGAGGTTAGCGAGGTGACGGACGTACACACGACAGACACCACGACTACAGCCAACGACAACGGCGACCTGTGGAGCCCCGCCACAGAACAACTGAAGGCTTTCGGCGAGAACACCGTATCTGACGTGTCCGACAGCCCGCTGTGGTATATCTTCGCACTGGGATTCCTCGGAGGACTGGTGGCGCTCGTCACTCCTTGCGTATGGCCTGTCATACCAATGACCGTAAGCTTCTTCCTGAAAAGAGGCACCACACGCAAGTCAACAGAGGAAGAGGTGAGAGCGGCTAAGGCACGAGGCAGAAAAGACGCACTGACATACGGACTGGCGATAATACTCATATACGTGTCACTGGGACTTGCTGTCACCGCAATATTCGGTGCCAGCGCACTCAACTCACTTGCCACCAACGCATTCTTCAACATATTGTTCTTCCTGATGCTCCTGACGTTCGGAGCGTCGTTCATAGGTGGCTTTGAACTTACACTGCCAGCCAGCTGGACCAGCAGCGTCGATGACAAAGCAAACAGCACAAGCGGAACACTGAGTATCTTCCTCATGGCGTTCACACTCGTTCTGGTCAGCTTCTCATGCACAGGACCAATAATCGGATTCCTGCTCGTGGAGATGGTCACGTCAGACAATATCGCCGGACCAACGGTGGGCATGCTCGGATTCTCCGTGGCTCTTGCACTTCCTTTCACCTTGTTCGCACTCTTCCCTACCATGCTGAAGTCTGCTCCGAAAAGCGGCGGATGGATGAACGTGGTTAAGGTGACCCTCGGATTCATCGAGCTGGCCTTCTCACTAAAATTCCTCTCCGTGGCTGACCTGGCATACGGATGGGGAATACTCGACAGAGAGACTTTCCTCGCAATATGGATAGTGCTCGCAACACTGCTCGGCGCCTACCTCATCGGATGGATACGTTTTCCACACGATGAGGACGAGTACGATGAGGATGGCAATGTCATTACACGTCCAAGGACATCAGTCACACGATTCTTCGCATCAGTCGCAGCATTCGCCTTCGCCATATACATGGTACCAGGACTATGGGGAGCACCACTCAAGGCCATCAGCGCTTTCGCTCCGCCAATGCGCACACAGGATTTCAACATAAACGCCAAGGACGAAGTGAGACCAATGTTCACCGACTACGAAAGCGGAATGAGATACGCCAAAGAACACGGCAAACCCGTCATGCTCGACTTCACCGGACACGGATGCGTGAACTGCAGGAAGATGGAAGCCGCTGTGTTCACGGATGAGGAAGTGGCAAGCATCATGACCAACGACTACGTGCTCATACAACTGTTCGTGGACGACAAGACACCACTCGACAAGGTCATAACAGTCAACGACAACGGCACACAGAGAAAACTGCGCACCGTGGGAGACAAATGGAGCTACCTGCAGTCAACAAAGTTCGGAGCCTCAGCACAACCATTCTACGTCTTGCTGAGCGACAAGGGACAGCCTCTGAATAAAGAGTACTCGTACGATGAGGACACAGACAAGTTCAGAGAATGGCTGAGAACAGGACTGAGAAACAACAAGAGATGACATCTGAAGCCAAACGCACGAGAACAAAGAGAAATAACAACATATTTCCCGCCAAAAGAGATGACGAATTTTTATTTAAAAGGAAAAGAGTTAATTTCGCGGGAGAGACACGCGACAAATGAAAGAAAGAGCCAGCAATAACAGGACGGTAACCGTCGCCCCGGAAGAGGCCGACAAGCTGAGGGACATGATAAGCGTTGACTTCGCCAACGGCGAGATAACGGACACCATCGTGTGTAACGACATCATGAATGTCATTGACAGCATACCCGACTCCACGGCTGACCTCGTCATCATCGACCCTCCGTACAATCTCCGACGTGACTTCGGCACGCTATGCTTCAAGGCAATGAACGAAGATGACTACGAGGGCTATCTCATGCGATGGATGCCGCGTGTGGCTGACAAGCTGAAGGAAGACGGCTCACTATACGTGTGCGGAGACTGGAAATGCACAGCCTCACTGCAACGCGCCATAGAACGAACCGGGCTGACAATAATGAACCGTATCACATGGCAGAGGGAAAAGGGACGAGGAGCGAAGAACAACTGGAAAAACGGGATGGAGGACATCTGGTTCGCCGTCAAGAACCCGGACAAATACCACTTCAACCTCGACGCAGTGAAGGTGCGACGACGGGTGCTCGCTCCCTATCGGGAAAACGGACAGCCGAAGGACTGGGACGAGGATGAGAACGGAAACTTCCGACTCACCTGCCCATCTAACTTCTGGGACGACATCAGCGTGCCATTCTGGTCAATGCCGGAGAACACAGACCACCCGACGCAGAAACCAGAGAAGCTGTACGCTAAACTGATACTCGCATCGTCACGCCCTGGAGACTTGGTGCTCGACCCGTTCATGGGAAGCGGAACGACATGCGTGACAGCCAAGAAACTGGCACGTCACTTCTGCGGCGTGGAGATTAACGAGGAATACTGCCTGTGGGCCATGAAACGACTGATTATGGCCGACAGCGATAAGAACATACAAGGATATGACGACGGCATATTCTGGGAAAGAAACGCAAAAACAAACAACAGGAAACAATGTCTGAGGCAAAAAAAGTAGCGTCACGCGCGCCACACAGCAAAATGAATTTCTCACTTCGCTATCCAGAGAACGAGGGAGGAATGAACGACCGTGTCAAGAGACTGCACAAACAAAGCATGGAGACTGAGCCTACGCTCACCATCGAGCGCGCACTCATCGAGACGGCGTTTTACAAGGAAAACTACGGCAAGATGCCTAACTGCATTCTCAGAGCACGTAACTTCTACGAGATATGTAAGAAAAAGACCATATACATCGGAGACGACGAGCTTATCGTGGGCGAGCGCGGCCCCGTGCCAAAGGCCGTACCGACATTTCCGGAACTGACCTGTCACAGCACAGGGGACCTGCACACACTCGACTCACGAGAGCTGCAGCCTTACCATATATCACAAGAGGATATTGACACATATGAGAGGGAGGTCATCCCATACTGGCAGGGACGTACGCAGAGAGAACGTATCTTCAACCACGTCAGCCACGAGTGGGAAGAGGCTTACCACGCTGGCGTGTTCACCGAGTTTATGGAGCAAAGAGCAGGCGGACACACGTCTATGGACAGCAAGATGTACCACAGAGGACTGATTGACTGCAAGCAGCTGATCAGCAAGACACTCAGCGAGCTCGACTTCATCAACGACCCGGAAGCCACAGACAAACAGCAGGAGCTTCAGGCCATGGACATCAGCTGCGACGCCGCCATTCTGTTCGCCGAGAGACACGCCGACAAGGCTGACGAGATGGCTGACGAGTTGAGAAAAATAATAAGTGAAATGCCATCCGGCGACACGAGACGAGCTGACTTGGAGAGACGCGTCAGCGAGTTGACTAAGATTGCCGAGACATGCCGTTGGGTGCCAGCACATGCTCCGCGCGACCTGCAAGAGGCTATTCAGATGTACTGGTTCGTGCACCTCGGCACAGTGACTGAGCTGAACGGATGGGACTGCATGAACCCGGGACACATCGACCAGCACCTCTACCCTTTCTACAAGAAAGGCATAGAGGACGGCACACTCACCCGTGACAAGGCGAAGGAACTGATCTCATGCCTGTGGATCAAGTTCAACAACCAGCCTGCACCTCCGAAGGTGGGCGTCACGGCACTGGAGTCAGGAACGTACAACGACTTCACCAACATCAACATAGGCGGTATAGACAAATACGGCAACGACGCCACCAACGAGCTGTCGTACATGATCCTAGAGATACAGGAGGAGTTGCATGAGCTGCAACCAGGACTTTCCATACATGTCAGCAAGGTCACACCGGACGAGTTCGTGATAGCCGGCGCCAAGGTCATAAGACAAGGACATGGCTACCCTTCATGTTTCAATCCGGACACCTACGTGAGTGAGCTGGTGAGACAAGGCAAGAGTCTGGAGGACGCCAGAGAGGGCGGCACATCAGGCTGTATCGAGGTCGGCGCGTTCGGCAAAGAAGCCTACATCCTTACCGGCTACCTCAACACACCTAAGATACTGGAGATAACACTCAACAACGGAACAGACCCGGTCAGCGGCAAGAAACTGGGACTGGAGACCGGCGACCCTCGCTCGTTCAAGTCTTTTGAGGAGCTGTATGAGGCATACCACAAGCAAATGGTCTACTTCGTCAACATGAAACTCGCCGTCAACAACTACATTGAACGCATGTTCTCACTCTATGCACCTGCCACGTTCCTGTCACTCTTCATCGACGACTGTATCACACGAGGACGTGACTACTACTCCGGCGGTGCGAGATATAACACGTCATACATACAGTGCACGGGACTGGGCACGATTACCGACAGCCTGTCAGCCATCAGGAAGCATGTATTCGAAGACGGCAAGTACACGATGGACGAGATGCTGAGCGCCGTGGCGGACAACTTCGAGGGCAAGGAAAAAATGCGACAGTATATCATCAACAGGACTCCGTTCTTCGGCAATGACGACGACGTGGCGGACAACCTGGCGGTACGAGTCTATGACGACCTCGTGGAAGCCATCGAGGGTCACCCTAACACACGAGGCGGCACGACACAGCTCAACATGCTGTCAACGACATGTCATAACTACTTCGGAAGCGTCTGCGGAGCAAGCTGTAACGGACGACTTGCTAAGTTCGCCATCAGCGACGGCACATCACCATCACACGGCGCCGACACACAGGGACCGACATCGGTAGTCAAGAGTCTCGGCAAGCTGGACCAGACCAAGTCAGGAGGCACACTGCTCAACATACGATTCGTGCCACAGCTCTTCAAGAGAGATGAGGACCTGAAGAAAATCGTCAGCCTCATACGCACCTACTTCAGTCTGGGAGGACACCACATACAGTTCAACGTGGTGGATACCGCCACACTGCTCGAGGCGCAGACACACCCGGACGACTACAAGGACCTGCTGGTACGTGTGGCAGGCTACTCAGACTATTTCAACGACATGACTGAGCAGCTGCAGAATGAAATCATAGCGAGAACAGAGAACGAGGCGTTCTGACGTCTTCAATCATACAGAGAAGCAGAGATAAGTCACACAGCGATTTATTTCTGCTTTCTCTTTGTCATATCATCTAATTTACATTCCTTTGCAACAATAAAACACCTAAACATATGAATAACGCCGTTTTATTTCAGAACGTCAAAGACGCCAGTCTCGACCTGGCCATGACCGACACAGACACCATCAACAACATTATACATGACGTGGCCAACGCACTGAGAACACGCAGCAAGGAGATTCTCGAAGCCAACGCCAAGGACCTCGCCCGCATGGAGTTCTCCAACCCGATGTATGACAGACTCATGCTGACTGAGGAACGCATACAAGGCATAGCGGGAGACACCGACAACGTGGCGACACTCGGGAGCCCGCTCGGCAAGATCCTGAAACACCGCATGCTGCCTAATGGACTGGAACTGACAAGAGTCAGCGTGCCTTTCGGCGTCATCGGCATAGTATATGAGGCGAGACCTAACGTCACCGTCGACGTGTTCTCGCTCTGCCTCAAGTCTGGCAACGCATGCATCCTGAAAGGAGGCAAAGACGCTGACGACAGCAACAGAGCACTGGTGCGCATCATCAAGGACGTGCTACGACAGCATAACATCAACGACCACATCATTGAGCTTATGCCGCCTACCCATGAGGCGACGGCAGAGCTGCTTCACGCCAACGGCTACGTGGACCTCGTCATACCAAGAGGCAGCAAACGACTCATCGACTTCGTGAGACAGGAAGCCAGCGTGCCGGTCATTGAGACAGGAGCAGGCGTCTGTCACGCGTACGTGGACAAGGAGGCCGACACCGACAAGGCCGCGCGCATCATCAACAACGCCAAGACACGACGAGTGAGCGTGTGCAACGCCCTCGACTGTTGCATAGTACATGAGACAAGACTTAATGACCTGCCACAGATATGCGCCCCGCTAGCTGACAGCAACGTAATCATCCACGCTGACGCACAGGCTATGACAGCACTGAAAGGACATTATCCTGACACGCTGCTCATAGTAGCCACGGATGAGGATTACGGAACAGAATACCAGGCGTACGCCATGGCGATAAAAACCGTCAAGAGCGAAAATGAGGCAATCAGACATATCAGACAATACGGCAGCGGACACAGCGAGTGCATAATAACAGAGGACAACGAAGCCGCCGACATCTTCCTCAGAATGGTCGACGCCGCCTGCGTATACCATAACGCACCGACATCGTTCACAGACGGAGCACAATTCGGACTGGGCGCGGAAATAGGCATATCAACACAGAAACTGCACGCCAGAGGACCTATGGCACTGGAGGAGATCACCACGTATAAGTGGATTATCAGAGGTAATGGCCAGGTCAGACCAAAATGACATACTCACACGGATTGGAAAAGGGTGTTTCCGACAAGAGAAAATCTCTGCGGAAACATCCAAGTACTAATCTTGTCGCCAAAAGCGGAAAAATACACAAAACTTCACGCAAAACCATTGGTGTTTCAAAAAATAAAACTACCTTTGCAGCCGGAAAAAGGAAAGACTGCCATGCTGACATGACGTAAAGATGGATGCTGGCATACAAGTCACACGAAAATGGGAAAACTAAAAGCAGCACTCTTTGACTTAGACGGAACATTGTTTGACACTGAAGGACAATACACCGTAATATGGAGTGAGATATGCCAGAGGTTCCGCCCGGACATTCCAGACCTCGCAAAAATCATAAAGGGAACCACGCTGAGACAGATTCTCGAACGCTACTTCCCTGATGAGGAGACACAAAAAAAGGTCTGCGAGACACTTGACGAGTATGAGACACAGATGAGCTATGAGTTCACAGACGGAGCGCTCGACTTCATCAAGGACCTCAGAAAGAATGGCGTGAGATGTGCGGTGGTGACAAGCAGCAACATGAAAAAGATGAACTGCGTAGAGAGACAGATGCCAGAATTCAGACAACTCTTCGACAGAGTGCTGACGTCAGAGGATTTCAAGGCATCCAAACCAGATCCAGACTGTTATCTGCTCGGGGCAAGGGTATTTGAGGCTGACATCAACGAGTGCATAGTGTTCGAGGATGCTTTCTCAGGACTCAAAGCCGGAACATCAGCTGGAATCTTCACTGTCGGACTGACAACCTGCAACGCTCGTGAGGCTATAGAAGACAAGTGTGACTTCGTTATTGACAACTTCACAGAGATAACTTACTTGAAGGCTCAAAAGCTTATCAAGGATAGATAACAACAATCGGGATGTAGCGCAGTTGGTAGCGCACTACGTTCGGGACGTAGGGGTCGGGCGTTCGAGTCGCCTCATCCCGACCAAAGACGACAATCAGAGTTTTCTGTTGTCGTCTTTTTTTTGCCATCCGGAGTAATCACAGAAACACTCCATGAAATTGGCGGCAACACGGATGACAGACTATAATTTCGTCATAAGCCAAATTATCCGTTTTTCCACCTGTTTCTTTATGCGTTACCCAAGGCCTATAACATCCGTCACGCTTGATAACAGAGTGCGAACAATTTGGGCCTCATGATTTCCGTGTATAAACAGAGTGGCAACAAGATGGGATTCACAGAGAATGGCCTGTCTGCTTTATATTATATATGTGTAGAAAGATACGATGTCAGTGACAATTGTCACGACTGTCACACCGTCACTGACGAGCGTGATGACGAGGGATGACGACACACGTACACATTCATTCGCACAGAAACAGACAAGCGAGGATACGCAATGCTCCGTCACACCAAAAACGGTGTGACGGGGCATTGCGCTATTCGTGGGAGTGGTGTCACAGACCTACGTCAGGCACCACCTGTCCGTCAAACAGATTGATGATACGCTGAGCATAGCCTGCATCACGCTCTGAGTGGGTCACCATCAAGACGGTGGTGCCTTCTTGGTTCAGTTGGGTGAGCAGTTGCATCACCTCCAGACCGTTCTTCGAGTCGAGGTTACCTGTCGGCTCGTCGGCAAGGATGAGTTTGGGATTCATCACGACGGCACGGGCAATGGCCACACGCTGCTGCTGACCTCCAGAGAGCTGTTGGGGGAAGTGGTAGGCGCGATGCGAGATGGCCATGCGGCGCAGCACCTCTTCTACACGCTGCTTACGCTCCTTCTTGGGTACGCCAAGGTAGGTCAGCGGCAGCTCCACGTTTTCCTCCACGTTCAGTTCGTCAATGAGGTTGAAACTCTGAAATACAAAACCTATCTGACCTTTGCGAACCTTCGTGCGCTGGCTCTCCTTCAGCGTGCCCACCTCCTGACCATCGAGCCAGTAGCGGCCGGCAGTAGGATTGTCGAGCAGGCCCAGGATGTTGAGCAGCGTCGACTTGCCACAGCCCGAGGGCCCCATGATGGCGACAAACTCACCTTTCTTCACTTCAAACGATACGCCCCCAAGGGCTACGGTCTCCACCTCTTCCGTGCGGAACACCTTCTGAATGTTTTCAAGTTTAATCATAATTATTTTATTCTGTCTTTAGATAATTCACTGGATTACTGGTTGCCACGCGATAGGTCTGGAGCAGCACGATGGCGGCAATGACGAACAGTACGAAGAGCGCACAGGTGGTGAAGACAAACCACGAGAACTGCACCTTGTCGGCAAACTGCTCCATCAGCATGTCACTGAAATACCAGCCCAGAACGACACCAACGATGATAGACGGGATGGCTATCATAGCTATACTGCGCAGGAAGAGTCCCTGCAGTTCGCTGACGGTTGCGCCCATCACCTTGCGGATAGCCAGTTCGCGTGAGCGGCGCTGCACTTCGTCGCGCACATAGCCTATCAGTCCAATCAATGTTATCAGTAGCGAGGCCAAGCAGCCTATCATGATAAGGTCACGGGCGTGCTTGGCCTGTGCGTAATGGTCGGCCAGTTCGTCCTTATATCGTTTCACGTTCAATTCTGCGTCAGGGTAGAGCTTGTCGCACGTCTGCTGAACGGCGAGTATGTTTTCCGGCGTCAGGGCATTGAGCTTCACCAATATATAATTGGCGTAAATGTTTCCGTTGATCATCATCGAAGGACGCTCCTCTATGCTGACAAGCGAACCTATTGTGAAGTTCTTCACCACGGCTTTGATGGTGATAGGCACCTGGTCACCAAACTCTGTGCTCAAGATGACCTGTCCCACGACATCGCTCCAGCCAGTATGCTGCTTGAGCATCTCGGCAAACCGCTCGTCGACGATAGCCTCGCCTCCCCATCCCGGGTGGTCTATGCGTGCGGGCACGCTACCTTGTGTCACCGTCAGTCCCATCGTCTGGACGATGCTCGATTCTGCCCAGTACATACATAAGAAATTAAACAGTTGTTCCGTCTTGCCAGGCAGCATCACATTGTTGCCGCTTTGCTTGTTCGTCCATAGCGAATAGGCTGTACTCGTGCTTTCCACACAAGGCAACTTCTCTATCTCGCGGGCCAGCGTGTAGGTAGAGTCTGATGGATTCAATATCTCGATATAGGCCACATCCTTGTAGTCATAGCCCAAGTCACGATTCAGCATATAGTCATACTGGCGGTAGATGGTGCTGAGGATGCAGAGCAGCATGGTGCACAGCACAAACTGGAAGGCCAGCAACGACAGCTTCCAGATGCGCTTGCTCTCCGAATACAAGCGGTAGGCATAAGCCATCGGGATGCGAGAATAGATAAACCCCGGCAACAGTCCGCAACAGATCAGTACGATGAGGCAGATGATTGACAGCACCAGGTAAGTCTGCGACGAGAAAAGCGTTCCTACGCTGACGCCTAAGAGTTCGTGCACCCAGTCCTTTCCTACCCAGAGCAGCAGGGCCATGATGAATAGTGCTGAGAGCAGATGAATGGCGGCCTCCTTCAGTGTGGCCTGATAGAACTCACGGCATGGGGCTCCCAGCACCTTGCGCAGAGCCACCTGACGGGCACGGCTCACCATCGTGCTGATGACCACGAGGATGTAGTTCATCACCGCCGTGAAGAGCATGACGAAAGCCACGACGGAAAGGATGATGCATGTTGTCTTGACGGTCTTTTTCTTCATGTGGCTCCCGCTGACAGCATTCAGTTTGAAACCAAAGTCCTTGATGCCCGCAGCCTTCACGTCGTTCCAAGGTATCAGTTCCTTCAGCATCTTGTTCATCCCCTCAGTCACTTTTGCCATATCGGCATCAGGTCGCAGACGGACGAAGGAGTGATATCGGTCGTTGCCCATCAGATTGCCCGTACCGTCGTAGGAATAGATACCGATAGACGGCATCGACATGATGATGTCAAGTTGGCGAAACGATGAGTTCTCGTCGAAGTCTTCAAACACACCGCCTACCGTCATCGGCTTATCGGGAGCAGCCATAAAGCAGAAGGTCTTGCCTGCAGCATCGCCCCCTATTCTGTCATACAACCGTTTACTAATCAGACATTGACCGGGAGTACTCAGAATCATCTTGGCATCTCCCTGCAGTATCTTTGTGCTGAAGATATCAAAGAAGCAGGAGTCGGCAAACACCGTATGCTCAAAGTCATGGTGCGTGCCATCCTCTGTTGTCAGTTTCTCGTCGGTGAATTGGTACGTCCATCGTGTGCCCACCTCTACCTCCGGGATGTAGCGGCACATGGCAGGGATGGCTCCGCCGGGTGTGTTCTCATACTCGGCAGCCTCCTCGCCCATCTTCTGGAACATTTCGCCTACCTGATACACACGTTCCTTGTCGGCGATACAACGGTCGTAGTTGCGGTTCAGTTCCACACGCGCTATCAGCACCAGCCCGACGGTCAGTCCGATGGCCAGCGAAACGATTTTGATGAGGGTTCCTTGTCCTCTATAATTACTCTTCATATCATTATTATTATTCTGTCTTGATGTTATTCACAGGGTTCTCTGAAGCAGCGCGCCAGCTCTGGACAATGACGGTGAGCATGGAGATGATGAAGCAGTTTAACCCAGCAGCAACGAATATCCAGGGGCTGAGCGCGATGCGATACGAGAAGTTCGAGAGCCAGTCGCTCATGATATAGTATGATATAGGTACGGCGATGACAAACGACACCAGTAGTGGGGTGGAGAACGTGCGGAGCATCAGCAGCAGCACCTCTCCTGACGTGGAGCCCATTACCTTGCGTATGGCTATCTCCTTCTTGCGCTGACGGATGAAGAAAAGCGACATACCCACGTAGCCCATCACGGAGATAATCACGGCAATGAT
>CALCEL010000010.1 GCA_937900485.1 uncultured Prevotellaceae bacterium | reverse complement strand
CCAGGAGCAGCAGCAACAGCAACAGCTGCAGCAGCAGGCTCAATTCCATACTCTTCCTTCAGAACTGTAGCAAGTTCGTTTACTTCTTTAACGGTGAGGTTTACGAGTTCCTCAGCAATAGCTTTAATATCTGCCATTTTTATTTGAAATTTTAATTGTTTTTTACTTTAATAATTGTTAAATCTTTGTTTTCACGCTACGCACAACTCTTGAAGCCATACGTCTCGTGTGATTACTCTGCCTTCTCGCCAATAGTCTTGAGCAGACCGTGGATGGTGCTGCCTGAAGACTGCAGGCCAGAGATAACGTTCTTTGCAGGTGACTGCAGCAGTGCAACAACCTCGGCGATGAGTTCGTTTTTGCTCTTGAGTGCAGCCAGTTCACTGAGTTTGTCAGCACCTACGAAGATGCTCTCCTCAGCATAAGCAGCCTTGAGTGCTGGTGTACCCTCTTTGTACTCCTTGAGAAGTTTTGCAGGTACGTTAGCAGTGTCGCAGAACATCAAAGCTGTGTTACCTTTGAGTGAGGTGTAGAGTTCAGAATAATCCTTCTCTGCAGCATCAAAGGCCTTAATCAGCAATTTGTTCTTTACAACCACCATCTTAATCTGCTTCTCGAAAGCCTTACGACGCAGGTTACTTGTGTCCTCTGCGTTCAGTCCTGTCACATCTACAACGTAGAAGTGAGGATACTGCTTCAGCATCTCGCCAAGTTCGTTGATGATAGTATCTTTTACTTCCTTTTTCATTTTACAAAACTTTTAGAGTTAATCGGCTGATTTAGGATCAATCTTGATACCCTTACTCATTGTGCTTGAAATAAAGATACTCTTGATGTATGTACCCTTTGCAGCAGCTGGCTTAAGTTTGTTAACGGTAGCAATGAATTCCTTGGCGTTTCCAGCGATAGCGTCAGCGCTCATAGAAACCTTACCGATAGAAGTGTGGATGATACCAGTCTTATCAACCTTGAAGTCAATCTTACCAGACTTAACCTCCTTAACGGCCTTTGCTACATCCATAGTCACAGTACCACTCTTTGGGTTAGGCATCAATCCGCGAGGACCGAGGATACGTCCGATAGGACCTATCTTACCCATGCAAGAAGGCATTGTGATAATGACATCAACGTCTGTCCAACCACCCTTGATCTTCTCGATATACTCGTCGAGACCAACGTAGTCAGCACCAGCTTCTTTGGCAGCAGCCTCCTGATCAGGAGTACAGAGTGCAAGCACACGTGTAACCTTACCAGTTCCATTAGGCAGACTTACGACACCACGAACCATCTGATTAGCCTTGCGAGGATCTACACCAAGACGTACGTCAACGTCAATAGAAGCGTCAAACTTAGTAGTAGTAATCTCCTTAACAAGAGCTGCGGCCTCATCGATGCTGTAGAGTTTGCCTGTCTCTACCTTACCGGCTACTGCTTTCTGATTTTTTGTCAGTTTACTCATTTGTTTTTGAAGTTTTTTCGGTACTAACGGCTACCTTATTAAGTAACCTCCCGGAAATGTTAAATTAATCAGCGGATCTCAAATTACAGTATTGAGACTTGCCTTTACTTATGCAGGAAAATCACCCTTTACGGTGATACCCATACTACGTGCTGTACCAGCAATCTGCTTCATAGCAGACTCTATGGTAAAGCAGTTGAGGTCTTTCAGCTTGTCCTCTGCGATAGTCTTAACCTGATCCCACGTAATCTCAGCAACCTTGTTACGGTTAGGAGAAGCAGAACCAGACTTAACCTTCGCAATCTCCTTAAGCTGTACAGCGGCAGGAGAAGTCTTGATAACGAAATCGAAAGACTTGTCAGCGTAGTAAGTAATGACAACTGGGAGCACTTTGCCAGCCTTATCCTGGGTACGAGCATTGAACTCTTTGCAGAAGCCCATGATATTGATACCCTTAGAACCAAGTGCAGGTCCTACCGGAGGTGACGGATTGGCAGCGCCGCCCTTAATCTGTAACTTAAGTTGTCCAGCAACTTCTTTAGCCATCTTCTTTGTTAATAATTAAAATGTTGATTATATAGAAAGGCAGACAGATGGAAGCATTATTTTTGTCAGTCTGCTATTCTTCAAAATTATTTCCTATTCGTAGTAATACTTATTATGCCATTCAGCAAAAACTCTCTAAGCGTTAAGAGAAGATTATGCCTCCTTCTCTACCTGCATGAAGTTGAGCTCAAGCGGAGTATTGCGACCGAAGATTTTGACAATAACCTTAAGTGAGCGTTTCTCGCTGTTAACCTCTTCGATTATACCACTGAAACCGCTGAATGGGCCATCCGTAACCTTCACAGTCTCATTGACTGCATATGGAATATCGACCTCTTCTATGAGTTCTGTCTCTTCAGCAGCACCGACCATACGGTTGATATCTTGCTGGCGTACGGGTGTAGGCTCGTCCAACCCTCCGAGGAAACCGAGGCAATTTGGCATGAAACGCAAATCGTGAGCGGTATCACCTACCATCTCGGCTTCTACGAAAAGATACCCTGGCAGAGCAACCTTCTCCTTCACCACGCGTTTGCCATTACGCAAAACAGCCTGTTTCTCCATTGGTAAGAGTACCTGAGAAACATGACTACGGAGTTTTTCGTTGTGCTCACACTCCTTTTCAATATATTCCTTGAGTTTCGCTTCCTTTCCTGTTACGGAACGCATAGCATACCACTTAAAATTCTTCTCTGCCATAACCGTCCGTTTATTTATTAGTTAGGATAAATAGAACTCATAACAAACCTGAACAAAGAGTCCATGCAGAAGACTACGAGAGCTATAACAAGCGAAGCAGACAGCACTACCATAGCGGAGTGTGTCAGCTGTTTGCGTGTCGGCCAAGTTGTCTTATATACAAGTTCCTCATAGCAGGCCTTGCAATAATTTACAATCTTTTTCATTATTATGTCTTATTATTTGCACGGGAGGAAGGAATCGAACCCTCATTGACGGTTTTGGAGACCGCTTTCCTAC
>CALCEL010000009.1 GCA_937900485.1 uncultured Prevotellaceae bacterium | reverse complement strand
CGACGTGACGGCCCACGCTGAGATGCAGGCCATCACAGCCGCAGAGGAGCATCTTGGAGGCAAGTACCTCAACCGCTGCACGCTCTACGTCACCGTCGAGCCATGTGTGATGTGCGCCGGTGCCATAGGATGGAGCCAGCTCGGCCGGGTGGTCTACGGCGCTGGAGACGAGAAGCGAGGATACCGTCGTTACGCTCCCGACGCATTACATCCCAAGACACGCGTCACCGACGGTGTGATGGCAGAGGAAGCCGCCGACATGATGAGGGACTTCTTCAAGTCGAAGCGTTGAACGACGACGATGACTCCCCCAGCCGTGTTCATACGGACGAGAGAGCCATCGCCACATGTCACGAGTAACGTCATTCCGGAGCGTTCTCGTCGAGATAAGAGTCCTTGAAGCCAAGGAAATAAAGCACGCCGTCCAGTCCTATGGTGTTAATGCTCTGACGAGCGTTAGCCCACACGCGCGGCTTGGCATGGAACGCAATTCCCAGTCCCGCCTCAGACAGCATAGGCAGGTCGTTGGCTCCGTCACCCACGGCAATAGTCTGCTGCAGGTTGACCTTCTCCACCTGAGCTATCAGACGCAGTAGCTCAGCCTTGCGCTTGCCGTCGACAATCTCACCGATGTAGTTGCCCGTGAGTTTGCCGTCTTCTCCGATCTCCAACTCATTGGCATAGACATAGTCGATGTCGTACTTCTTCTGGATATACTCACCGAAGAACGTGAATCCTCCGGAGAGGATAGCAATCTTATATCCATACTTCTTGAGCACGTACATAAGACGGTCCACACCTTCCGTGAAAGGCAGGTTCTCCGCTATCTCCTTCATGACACTCACATCGAGTCCCTTAAGCAGCTTACAGCGTTCGGTGAACGACTCCTTGAAGTCAATCTCACCTCTCATGGCTCTCTCCGTGATAGCTTTGACCTTGTCGCCCACTCCAGCCCTAATGGCCAGCTCATCGATGACCTCTGTCTGTATGAGAGTGGAATCCATATCGAAGCATATCAGGCGTCGCATACGTCGGTACATATTATCAATCTGAAACGAGCAGTCCACCTCCAGCTCACTCGACATGCGCAGCAGCTCACGGTGGAGCCCCTCATGGCTCTTCGGAGTACCTCTGACGGAGAACTGTATACAAGCCCTGTTATTCTTTTCCGGATGCTCAATGCTGGCGCGTCCTGACAGACGTTTGATGCCGTCGATGTTCAGGCCCTGGTCAGCTATGAGTTGACTGACAGCCTCTATCTGCAACGCAGAGAGCTTACGTCCGAGCACGGTGAGAATGTAACGGTTCTTACCCTGCCTCGCCACCCAGTCCTCATACTCGGCGTGAGTGACAGGAATGAAGCGTATGTTGACATTCAGCTCACTGGCCTTGAACAACAGTTCCTTCATAACGCATCCAGAGTTCTCCTCCGACACTCTGATGAGAAAGCCCAGTGAGAGTGTAGAATGTATGTCAGCCTGACCGATGTCGAGAATGTCCACGTCATACCTCGCCAAGACACCCGTGATGGTGGCAGTGAGTCCCGGACGGTCCACACCCGTGATGCGTATGAGTATTAGCTCCTCAGCGGAGCTGACGACAGACACCGTGTTTGTTTCTTGCATATATCACGTATTATTTACTCGTGGCGTCGCTCATGCGACGCCACGTCTTTTTACTTACATATCAGCAGATTATACTTCTTCTTTCCCTGTTGTACGAGCAGATACTTGCCGTCGATGAGGTCATCAGCAGTGATGAGACGGTCGAACTGCTCCAGTTTCTCCTTGTTGATGCTCACGCCACCGTTCTGAGTCAGCTTACGCATCTCACCCTTTGACGGGAACACAGGAGCTTTCTCCACACAGAGGTCCACAGCCTTCACGCCCGCCTCGATGTCAGTCTTAGCCACCTCGAACTGTGGTACGCCGGCAAACACGTCGAGCAGAGTCTTCTCGTCCAGGCGCAGCAGGCTCTCCTTCGTAGACTTACCGAAGAGAATGTTGCTTGCCTCGATAGCCATGTCAAGATCCTCCTTAGAGTGTACCATGACAGTAACCTCCTCGGCGAGACGTTTCTGCAGCACGCGGCGTCCCGGGTCCTGTTCATGCTCAGCGATGATGGCGTCGATTTCCTCCTTCTCGAGAGACGTGAATATCTTGATATACTTCTTGCCGTCCTCGTCTGGCACGTTGAGCCAGAACTGATAGAACTGGTAAGGAGAAGTATAGTCACGGTTAAGCCAGATGTTACCGCTCTCAGTCTTTCCGAACTTACGTCCGTCGCTCTTAGTGACGAGAGGACAAGTCAGTGCGAAGCACTCGTTACCGTTAGTGCGTCGTATGAGCTCAGAGCCTGTGGTTATGTTACCCCACTGATCCGCACCACCCAGCTGGAGCTTACAGTTCTTATGCTGGTTAAGGTAGAGGAAGTCATAACCCTGAAGGAGCTGATATGTGAACTCCGTGAATGACAAACCGTCGCGAGCCTCACCGTTGAGACGTTTCTGCACAGACTCCTTCGCCATCATGTAGTTGACAGTGATGTGCTTACCGATGTCACGCGCGAAGTCGAGGAAGGTGAAGTCTTTCATCCAGTCGTAGTTGTTGACGAGCTCCGCATGGTTAGGCGCGTCGCTGTCGAAGTCGAGGAATCGTGACAGCTGCTCCTTGATGCACGCCACATTATGGCGCAGCGTCTCCTCATCGAGGAGGTTACGCTCCGTACTCTTACCAGACGGGTCACCGATCATTCCCGTAGCGCCTCCCACGAGAGCCAATGGCTTGTGGCCGCAACGCTGGAAGTGACGCAGCATCATGACGCCGCAGAGGTGTCCGATATGTAGAGAGTCGGCGGTAGGGTCGATACCCAGGTAAGCCGTCACCTGTTCTTTTCTCAACAATTCATCCGTGCCAGGCATCATCTGATGTATCATGCCTCTCCACGTAAGTTCTTCAATAAAGTCTTTCATCTGTTTAAGTTATGTTTTTACCCTCCCGCCACCTTTGGCTGCCGGAGACTGATTTCACAATGTACGCACTACATCCGTCTCACCCTCTCATGATGACGACAAGACGTAATGCGCACAAAGGTACGACTTTTTATCCAAGCCACACCCTTATCTTTGATAAAATATGCTGATTTGTGTATGTCCGTGACCGTTCTGACGTCATCCTGGCGTCATCCCAGCATTATCCTATGAGCGCGAGCAGACGTTCCACATGTTTTCTCACCATGGAATAGAGCTCAGAGGAGCGGAATTCCGTGTTACGTCGTATAATCTGTGAGACCGGGAACTGAGAGTGCTGGTAACACGCCAGCTCGTTGTCCATCTGTAATTTATGACCGTCCGAGAGGTTCTTTATCTCCTTCTCACGTTCACGTCGCAACACGGTGCACACAGGCTCAATGGCGGACGCCACAACGTTGTCCATCAGGTGATGCCCCTGAATGAAGAGATAGGTATTATCGGGATGCAGTCCGAGCTGTGCCAGCTCATCCTTGAGCGGACGTAGTTTTCCGCGCGCCTCGGGGTAGCGACGCTGCATCCACGACATCTTACGGTTGACCGTCTTACGCAGTTTCTCCAGTGCCGGCGCCGGATTATGTATATTCAGTTTCTCGACCGTTATGAAGTTATTGAGTGTGGTGAGCGGGAACTCGGTGAACCGTCGTTCACGGTAGAGCCAGATGGCCCACACGAAGATATCGTATATTATCTCGGAGTAGTCACGAAGATAGGTCTCGAAGTCGAAGATAGCCCTGTCGTTAAGCGTCGCCATGACACACACGTCATGAAGGCTTGGGGCGTAACACTGGAAACTCTCGATGGCGTAGGCATAGGTATGCACAACATACGGGTTGCCGAGCATCTGTCGTGAGCTGTTCGTGGCGCCTTGCATCAGGTAATCGATATCGGCGTCGACACATGCTATCATATATGTTCCGAGGCTCTCCCCGAGCCGGTTCATGAGCGCTGTCTTCTTGCCGCGTGAGAGGTCGACACGTGACGGCAACATGACCTCGAACACACGGTCCTCGGTCTCGTATTCCGACAGCACGTTACGCCAGAAGAATATATCGTCGTAGCTCTCCACATACGCCACGATTTTCTTCCTCTTGCTCTTTTGCAGATTACGAGCCGCCTCGAGGTATTTAGATGTGAGATTAGCGGTCAGCGATTTCATTCATCTCAGTGACATTACCCACCCAGCCGTCCATAATGAGAGCCGGTGAGTGTGTGGTTAGTATTATCTGTGCGTTCGGGTTGAGTTCACGTATGAGGCAGATGAGACGCTGCTGCCAGTCGATGTGCAGTGAGATCTCAGGCTCATCCATGAACAACACGTAATGTTGGTTGTCCTGCACAAGTACAGTGAGCAGTATGACCAGCATCTGTTTCTCTCCTGACGACAGCTGATACGGAGTGAGCGTGTCGCCGTACTGCGAGAACTGTATCTCATTGCTCTTACGGTCGATAAGTTTGGAGGTCTCACGGAACAGCTCGTCCATCATGTCCTGGAACTTACGTTTTGGCACTGACACGGAAGCGGCGCGGGCTGCGTCCTGAGCGTCGCCCGTTGTCAGCAGCTCTATAATCTTATTGCCGATGTTGACTTGATAGTCGAGGTACCTCTTCTGCAGACGGTAGATCTGCCAGTCCAGTTCGGTGCGCACACGTGTGTCGGAGAGCTTCTCCAGCAGGTCGCCATGCACGAGTGGCCGGTCGATGCTACGTATCACGTCGAAACGTATCTTGTCGGCGTCGGCGGGAAAGAGTGTCACCTTACCCACGCTGCTCACCTCGTCGGGACGCAGCTCTCCCTTCTCGAGCATAGACAGCGTGTTGACGGCATGATTGATGATGGTGCTCTTACCCACCCCGTTGATGCCACTGAGTATGTTCACGTCAGGACGGAGTGTCCAGTCGATGCGACGTCCGCCACTCCATAGCTTCTTAATCTCTATGCGCTGTATGTAGTCAGCATACTTCTCCATAAGTCATCAAGTTTTGTTTTGCTGGTAAAATTAGTAAAAGATTTTAAAAGTGTACACCAGACCACTGGCAAACATTGCTGGCGGACAAAAAAATGCCCCGGCCACCTGTCTGGCAGCCGGGGCATTTCTCCGTCGTCATGACGACTTTATCGTTTACTTCAGACGTAATGTCGTTGTGATACCGTTAGCAGAAACTCTATTTCCCTCCTTAGCTCCACGGAAGAAGGCCTCGGACTTAGGGAAGTAGTAAGGAGCATAACGTCTCGCAATGTTATTCTGTGCCTTAGTACGACATCCAGGGTCCATACGCATGGCGAGCTGTGCTTTGTCTGTGGCGGCGCAGGCGTAGATACCGAGTACCCACATAACCTCGTCACGTTTCTTACCTGTACGAGGAGCCAAAGCAAAGAGGATGTCAGCCTGCAAGAGGTAAGGGTCTCCGTAGTTCTTGTTGTATGAGATAGCCTGGTTAGCGTATTCACGCGCGTCCGGATAACGTCTCTTAGAGTAGCAGAACGCACCTGCCTGATAGAGGTACTTAGCCTTCAGCACGTTATCATCTCCACAAGCCTCGATACACTGCTGCATGCTCTCCTTAGCCGTCATGAAGTCCATCTCCTTCATATACCTGATGGCCTGTGAGAAGTAGACCTTATGCTTATCCACGTTGCTGCTTCCGCCCGTCGCAGGCATGACAGCCGACAGCATCTCACTCGCCTTGTCATACACGTCGAGGTCGTTACGGTTGAGTCGGTCAAGTGTTGACACGACCCAAGAGAGGTATGAAGCGTCATCCTTCTTCTCCTCAATCTTAGCCGAGAAGAATGAGTTGAGGAACTCAGGGCTTGCAGCCTCAGGGTTATCCTCGAAATATCTGTTGGCATACCACTCAGGGTAAGTATACTCATCGACAATCTGCTTCTGGATAGACAACTCACGCTGGTAGCGTATACTGTCCTCTGCAGTAAGCTCCTCATCAGAAGGGATGAACTGCTTAGCTGAGTCGAGGAAGAACGAGATGAGGTCCTGTGCCTGTATGTAGTCGTTGATGAAGTCCTCGGCGTATGTGGAGTCACTCTTATGAGCCTTATACCTGTAGTAGTATGTGTGGATGAAGTACGCCAAAGTGTAACCTCTCGTTGAGCGTCCAAGGTCACCGATGGCACTCTTATACATCTGGTACAGGTTCTCCATACTCTCTGTCCAAGGTATTTCGTATGTCATAGGGTTGCTATCCTGGTATGCTGTCCATGCCAGCTGAACGACAGTGTCCGGGTTGAACTGAAGGAAATTCTGTGCCTTCTGACAGATGATGTCACCCTTGGTCGTCACGAAACGAGACTGATCACCGTCCTCATCGTAGAGTGAGTTGATGGCCTCCAAGTTCTCCACACGCTTGTCGTATGTCATCATAAGCTTGTCGAAGAAGAAGTTACGCACCTTAGATGTCTTACCCTCGGACGCCAGCTTCTGCCACATGTAACTACCGTGCTTGTAGAGTGTGGCACCGATGTATGGTGCTTTGTCAAACACGAACTGCCATGGCTCGTAAGCGTAGAGGAAAGCAGAGTCAAGCGCCATCTCCTCGTTGACGCCCTTGGCATAATAACTCTCGAACGTGTTATAAGCTCGCATGACCAAGATACTGTCCATACCATGACCGATACGCTCATTCATGGACGTACCTTTGAGGCTCTGGGCAGACATTCCTACAGAAACAATCACAAACGTGAACAGTAATATAATCTTAGTTTTCATTCAGAATTATGTATAATTATACTTTACAAAACTATTATGCTCCGCAAAAATACTTTAATTTGTTGACTCACCAAAATAATTTTTGATTTTAATAACATCAGGGACATTTTTTAGGCTCACACAGTCTCTACTGTAATCCGAGATGTTAATGTGAAGACATGTTTTCTATTGTAGTTTGTATTTTGACCGTCTCACATACAGACAGACTCATCGGCGCGGACCGACTGTAATCCGCACCGATGAGTATTTAGAAAGACGATCTCGAAGACTGTGCCTTCTGTCGTGCGATAAACTTGATTTTTTCCGGTCTCACAACTTTCTTTTTTGGGTTAATGACTATCGTAATTCTTTCATTCCACATAGGACGTGAGGCTCCGATGGCGTCCAGGTAACACCGGAAGATGGTGGCGTGTGCACTCATGTCGCCATCTCCCGCACGCCCAAGACACTCCCTTCACTCCTCCTCTGTCTTCTCCCTACTTACGGAACGTTTCTTAGGCAGTCGTCCGGCTTTACGCAACGCCTCAGCGATGATCCACTGCAACTGGCCGTTGGTGCTGCGGAACTCGTCCGCAGCCCAAGCCTCTATAGCGTCCATCGTGTCGCTGTCAATGCGGAGTATAAAACTCTTGGTCTTCTTCTCTGCCATATCTTATCATCTTATTTGCTCACGTCAATGGTTCAGTGTGCCCGTATTGACCACCGGCTGAGCGGAGTCGTCACCACAGAGCACGACGAGCAGGTTGCTGACCATGGCAGCCTTCTTGTCATCATCGAGGTCGACAATGTTCTCGTCCGACAACTTGTCGAGGGCCATCTTGACCATTGACACGGCTCCCTCCACGATCTTCTCACGAGCCGTAATGATGGCTGACGCCTGCTGACGACGTAGCATGACAGCGGCGATCTCCGGAGCATAGGCGAGGTAGTTGATACGAGCCTCGACAACCTCGATGCCGGCAAGGTCAAGACGCTCGTCGAGTTTTTGCTCCAGCTGCTCGTTGATCTCATCAGCGCTTGAGCGAAGCGTAGGTCCATCGCTCTTGCCATCCTCGTCATCATAGGCGTACTGACCCGCCACCTGACGAAGGGCAGCGTCACTCTGCACACGCACAAAACTCTCGAGGGCTTTCATCAGCCCCTTGGTGTCGTTGCCGACAGTGTTAGGATTGGCCGCCATGGTCTGCGTGTCAACCTCAAAGAGCGCCTTATAGGTGTCCTTCAACTTCCACACAAGCACAAGACCTATCATCACAGGATTACCAGTCTTGTCATTCACCTTGATAGGCTCGGCGTCCAGGTTACGGGCGCGAAGACTGACACTCTTGGTTCCATAGAACGGACATATCCAATAGTAACCGGTCTGACCGAACGTGCCCGTGTACTTTCCGAACCAAGTGGTCACCTTAGCCTCATTCGGCTCAAGCTGAATCATTCCGCGCCACATGATAACATTTGTGATGAGAAGGACAATACCACCGGCAAAAGTCAAACCTCCTATACTTCCTGCATTGTCAGAAAGAAAAATAATACCATAAACAATGCCAACAATTGACAGAATCAAAACTGCAATATTCACGAACAACATGAGAAAGCCGTTTAACACCATTCCTTTGAAAGAAAATTCTTTGTTTTCCATAAACGCGATTATTAAGTTTATAAAGTGATATCATTTTGATATCGCAAATGTATTGTTTTCCATTTAAATCACAATGGCTTTCTCAGATTTTTTTGATTATTTCTTTTCAGAGGAACAGATGAGAGTAAAGAGAAATAAAGGGTATGTTATTTGCGTACGGTTTGACATCTTGGTTTATCAATACGCTGTGTCTCTCATCGCGGACACGCTAATGACACACTTCTATTGTTAGAAGTTGTATATTATAATTTGTTGACCGGCAAATAGCGTACACCGAGGATGGCACACGTTATTGTCAAGGAAGAGCAATTCCTTTTCGCACTTTTTTGGTTGTCCGATATTCCTCTTTTCACGTTGATGCGTGTTCACAGAAAAATGTCTTTCGGATTTTTCTCATGTCTTATTCGGCCTCTGAAAATCTCAGGTTAGGCCATTGAAATTCCCAGGTTAGGATTTTTAAAAGCTCAGACCTGTTTGTAGTGTATATCCTAACCTGAGATTTTCAAAAAAGAGATAATAGCGTTCAAAATACCTTATTTCATAATTATCTGCAAGTTATCCTATTTTCAGTCAAAAATAGGGACAGGAAATATCGTCACATACCCAATTGTCCGTTATTCCACCTACTCTTCACTCACATGGAATGCGGTCGCTATCCACGTATGCGACACAACTCCGAACGCTTTGCTACACGTCGGCGCAAGGTGATGTTTCTGACGAGGACAAACTGTCATGCATTTTCACACTGTAATTGTATGATTGAGTGCTAGAAGAATTATCCTATGTATGTGGCGAAGACAATGTGATAAAGCATATTCACACAAAAATTATTCTTTAAACACAGTAATAACCCACAAAACAGAAGCGAGACAAACAAATATTATTTGTTTGTCTCGCTGATTCATTAGCCCGTTAGACCTAAATGAAAGCCTTAATACTCTTCCTCGTCCCAAAGAAAATCTTCTTTTGAAGGATAGTCAGGCCATATCTCTTCTATCGACTCATACACGTCACCTTCGTCCTCAATCTCCTCGAGATTCTCGATAACCTCCAATGGTGCTCCTGAGCGTGTGGCATAGTCAATTAGTTCATCCTTGGTTGCTGGCCAAGGTGCGTCTTCAAGTTTAGATGCTAATTCCAAAGTCCAATACATAATATTTGCTTATTCAATTATATGTTTACTATTTATATGGGGGGCAAAAATACAATTTGTATATGAATTTGCCAAAAAATACAATTATTTATTTCTCCTGTCCCAAACAATTTCATTACCGCCCTCATCTTGGTTCAGTCTGCGGGCAAGCACGAAAAAGTAGTCGGACAGACGGTTGACATAAGCTATGACGTTAGGGTCAACAAGAACGCCGCTCTGCTGAAGACGCAGGATGCAACGCTCCGCTCTTCGACACACCGTGCGACAGACATGGCTCACAGAGGCCGGACGTGAGCCTCCAGGTAATATGAACATCTTGAATGGAGACAGTGTGGAATTGATGTTGTCTATCTCACGCTCGACACTGGTGACCATGTCAGTCGTCACAACAGCAGTTTCCCTGAGCTGTGTTTGAGTGGTGTCGGTTGCAAGGTAGGAACCAACAGTGAAGAGTGTCTTCTGCACATCTGTGAGAAACTGACGGTCTGCGTCACCACAGTACGTCATGAGTAGTCCAATGAAGGAGTTAAGCTCATCAACAGTACCATACGCCTCAAGCCTGTCACAGCATTTGCTGACGCGAACACCACCAACAAGGCTTGTCTCACCAAGATCTCCTGTCTTTGTATATATTTTCATAGCATATAGTATTTAGGCCTTATTAGATGAATGAGTACGTCACTAACTGTTCTTCAAGAATGGACTAACAGACGTCAATAGGAGACGGCGACGAACAACAAAGGCGAATGGATAAGGTTAAAGAAGGTAGTTCTGTTTGCAACGCCGGCTGTCGAAAAGTACTAAACCGTCGGAGCCAAGGTCGTAGGTCACACGGGCTCTCTGGTCTTCAAGTATCTTACGCCACAGCTTCACATTGTAACCGGAAATACGCTCCACGAATAACACATCACCATCGACGAAGGATGACGCCACCCTCTCGTAGACCTCATCAGCACCGGCAGAGGCGCACGTCAGCTTGTCACCGAAACGAAGTTTGAGACGATATAGAAGACGCTGACGACGTGTGCGCAGGTTCTGGTCCTCATAAGCATAGTAGGAAAGACGCTCAAACAACACATCACGCACCAACTCATAGTCATAAGGGGACTGGACACCGAAGCCGCGACGATGCCACGCACGCGGTATGAATGTCACTGTTCTCTGTATCTTACGGGGAAGTATCATCTCTTTTTTCTTTTAGTCTTTATTTCTGCAAATATACACATATTAATGAATCGGCAAAGGAGACGACTCATTTTTTTACTTGAGGGGAAGATAATAAAAAGAGGCGGCATATGGTGCCGCCTCTCTATCTTTTATCTTAATCGGAATCAGAACGTATATGTCAAACCGATGTTTCCTGTCATGAGGACACGCAAACCATGTACGAACTCATCCGTGTCAAACTTGAACTGCTTACCAAAGAAGTAGAACATTGGTGAACCGAACATACCGATACGGTCGTTGAACTTGAATGTGATGTTCATACCGACATGACCACCGAATCCGAACTTAGTGAACTCGCTCTTTGAATTAGGATCAAGTGTTGGATATGTCATGAAGTTTGTGATGTCACTTGGAAGGCTACCTACTGCCTTGCCGGCATTGTATGCTGAGGCATAGATGTATGGCTCAAGATATCCATAGAACTTATGCTGCTCACCTACAAGCATAGCGAAGGACGGACCGACAACGAGGTCGAGGTTGGTCTTTCTGCCTGGCTTGTAACCACTCAACAAGTTTGTGAGGCTGAGTGTGTATGACAATGATGGCATGAGAACAAAGTAGTTACGTGTCCACTGCTCATATGATGACTGCTTATAAACGTCAATGTCAGCATAGTGAAGACCGGCATCTGTAAGTGTCATGTCATGATTGAACAACAACTGGTTGATGTTACGGCTTGAAAGGTTGTAGATGATTGAGTTCTCGAATGAGTTCTGTGTCATTGAAGCGCACTCAACAGAGAAACGAAGACCATGGAACCTGTTGAAACGATAACCAACGAAACCTATACCGTTGTAGTTGTGGAGATTGTTACGCCACTCGTAGTCACCCTTTGTATACTCGTAGTTGAGACCACCACCGAGTCCGACATAAAGTTTGTTGTCATACTCGAACTCATAATCGAAATGCTCGCGATATTTCTCTCCTCTCAACAACATCGTTAGACCGAGTGAGAGACTGAAGTCATTATCCTTCTCCATCTCTGTGTCCGATGTCATCGACTTGTACATATAGTATGTCCAACGTGGCTCGATATACATCTGGAGGTCCTGTGTCAGACGTGCCCAGAAGTGAAGACCAACTGTGTAATCCTCCGCACTGAATGAAGTGCTCTTCTGCTTGATGTCTGTGATGAACTTGTAACGGTCAATCTCCTGCTTTGCAGTGTGCGCGTCATTGTCATGAGCACTGTACCAAGAGACACACTCATCATCCATATAATATGTGGTCATCGTACCGGCACCAGCTCCGAGGAGGAGAGTGGCTCCGAACGGAGCGTTCCAGTCGTAGTTCTCTTTGAAACCGAAGAGGTTAACCATAGCCTCGAGATTGAATCCCTGGAAAATACTGTGGTTGTCACGTACATATGAGCTCTCCCATGAGTAGTTACCGTAGTAAGAAGCATGGTTTACGTTGAAGAGGTAACGTGATGCTGTGGTCTGTTTAGACACGAATGATCCACGAAGACCGAAACGAGAAGAAATCCAACGTCCTACAGCGAAAGTCTGTGTGTGACCTGTTGTTCTGAGGAACTTGATATCGTCAAGACCCATTGTGGCCTGCGCACCAGCTGAAGTCTGAATGAACCAAGGAGTACGCTCACGGTAACCTTTCAACAACTCATACTTGACAGAGTCCTCATGTGTGAACTCAGCAAATGTCTTCTTGAGGTGGTACATGGCCATCTCGTTTGGAGTCATGTTGTTGTTGAGGAAGTATATGAAGCTGAGGTTTACTCCGTAGAAGAGGTCATACTTTCTCCAGTATCCTGTTCCGGACATATCCTGGTTCTTATCTGCGACACCAACATAAGGCTCAAGAGCAAAGTATCCCTGAGGACCAGTGAAGAACTTGAACTGCAAACCGACATGACCCTCCGCAGTGTTGCTCTGCTGCATAGAGTAACCACCAGGGTAATCGTTATGGTGGAAACCTAAACCGACAACTGAAGATATGTCAACCTTACGTGAAGGCTTATATCCGTAGATATAGTTTGAGAAGCTGAACAAGTAATCCAAACGCGCACCGTAACGAACGTAAAGCTCATTGCTGTTATTGAAATAACCGATGCCTCCGTCAAGAGAGAAACGAAGTGAGTTATAACCATTAAGCAACTTACCTATACCAAGGTTTGCGTTTGTGAGCAGGTTCATCTTATATGCGTCTGAAGCTGGCGGGATCTGTGACGCACCGACACCAATCTGCACGTACCACAGTTTCTTAAAGTCCACACCAGCAGTGTCACCATAATCACGCACACGCTTCTCAAGTATGTAATCGTTCGGATTAAACTCACTAGTAGCGAGGTTCTTACCTTTTTTCTTCTTATCCCTGTCAAGGAAATACAAGCTGTCGTACTCATCGTAAATGACATCAGAGTCATTCACCATTGAGTATTCCTCAAGTGCCTCCTTATAATCCCTACTTATCGAATTTACCTTACTTGAAGTAACAGCAAGCGCACCCGCTACATTTGTGGATATAGCGACCAGACCAGCTATCAATATTTTCATTCTAAAATTCATTACCGCAATAATAATAATATCGAGACAATTCTTATATATTATATTTCACCTTGATTCTCTTCACCTGATGTACCTTCTGCAGGCTGATCAGTTGTCTGTTCCGCAGCTCCGGCATTTCCGCCGTCTGTCGGAGTACTCTGTCCCGCACTACTCTCGTTTGTATCCCCCTTCTTCTTGGCCGCTGCCTTCTTGGCATCACGTACAGCAAGCAGATACTTAAACTTATCCCTGTATTTCGGCGCGTCCTTAGGAATGTATGGGAAGTTCTTGAACACCTTAGATTCAATATTTCCCTCGAACGCAAAGAATTTCTTATATGCCGGTCTCTTGTCGAATGACGCCTGGAAATAAGCGAGGAAACGAGCTACGCCATTGTCAGCCAAAACGTTCTGAGCAGGCTCAGAAGCTCCCCTCTCCGCCTTGATTCTCTCATACTCCTCACGTTTCTGATTCCATATCTTCCAGTCATTCTGACTCTTAGCCATAAGGGCGTCCTCTTCTTCAACAGACATAGGAACATATCCTGTACCGAAGTCGTCGAAACTGTCACCTCCCTCAGACGGCATGACTTCTTTGTCTGCACCAGTACCCGCCGTACCAGCTACAAGCTCACCCATCAGATACCACTTTCTTGCGTCATCATCAGGTAAAGCGTTAATAGCTTCAAGTACCTGCTCATCCTTATATTCAAGCTCTGTCTTCAACTCGGTCATCAACACAGCCTTATTGATTTCACTGAGCTCCATAATCTCATGAATACAATCGATACCATGCTGCTTCTGAGCATCAGAGAGCTCTGGGTCATCCCAACGAAGCACTGTCTCAATCATATCTCTATATAGAGAGAGTGATCTCTTAATCTCCATGTTCTCTGGAAGCTTGTCCATCCAGAATGTAGCGTGATCAACATAACCTTTCTTCAAAAGCATGATAGCCTGGTTGGCAACAAGCTCCTTACGGTTGACAGTCCAAAGAGTCGGGTCATTGAAACTGATGGTTGTCTTACGATCTACACCGTTAATCTCCTCACGGAGGAATGGATAAAGCACCGTAGTATCACCATTCTCCTCCTCCATATTATACATCGCAATTCTATTTGCGAGGTAAGCTGCGAAAGGCTTGTAGGTGTGACCTGGCTGCATAGAGACAAACTCC
Organism: uncultured Prevotellaceae bacterium; assembly: GCA_937900485.1. Taxonomy (GTDB): domain Bacteria; phylum Bacteroidota; class Bacteroidia; order Bacteroidales; family Bacteroidaceae; genus Minthosoma. The sequence goes on along the minus strand of CALCEL010000009.1, from coordinate 5,854 downwards.
CAAGCTCTGAACACCACTGTCTTTTGATCTTTCGGATCAGTGATATTCTGTATCAAGTTATAGTAGTCACCATTTGCGAATGAACGCTCACCGCCCGGTGCATATCTGTCGTCATGATAGAACGCCTCGACAGCCTCCTCAGCTGAGAGGACTTTCTCCTCCTGGTAAGTATAACTACACTTCATGACACGCATACTTGACAGAATTGCGTTGAACACAGAATCATTCTTGAACTCACCATATATAGAGTTCTCCTTACCAGAATCTATCATGCCCTTGAGTTTTGTTCCAAGATACTCAAGCAACTGTCTGTTAATTGTATCCTTCTCAGCCTTGACTCTGTTATCAATCTCAGCAGCAACATCTTTCCAAGTGTAAACCATGGCTGTTGCTGGTGGAACCTGAATCTTACGAGTGTTGATACGACTTCTCACCTGAGACATGGCGAACTCAGCACGCTGACGAGCCAACTGTTCATTCTTCTGAAGAGAACCCTCAGGAGAAGATGTACCCATAATAGAAATACGTATAATCTTATCACCATAAGCCTTCAACTCCTTAGCGAGCTTATCGAAGATGGCGATGTTCTCCTCATCCTGCACCATCTCAGCCTTACCTGTGATGAATCGTACAGGAAGGTCACGAGGCACATCGTGCATACCTGCTGTAGGAGGCTCATAGAACTCACGAGTCAACTCGATATCAGTACCCGGAAGGTTGAAGTCAATGAACTTGAATGGGTTAGAAGTGTTACAAGAACCGAACTCATCAGACATACGGAGAAGCTCATGAGTATAATCCTCGAGGATAGCACTACCCTGACAACTATAGTTCTTCTTAGGGTCTGGTTTTGTGAACTCGATTGGCACACGAACGCTGAGAGGCTCACCGTCCTTAATAGTCAATGGCACCTTATAATCGTCAGTAACCTTAACACTATCTTTATAATGAGGAGCGACAGGGTCCACATTCATGAAGTCGAACAACATACGTCTGTCCTGAATCTTGTGATATTCCTCTCCGTCAACGACGAAAGGCTTGAGGAAAGCCACTGTGTCCTCAGTCATACAGTCAATAGCGGCTGGTGACACGAAGAGACGAGACTCTGACTTACAGAACTCAGAAGGGAACTCGAAAGCTACGGAGAACGTCAGTTTGTTACCATAACCTCTCGTCTTACCCTTATTAATCTTCACCGCCTCCTTTTGGCGAGCCTCGACGACTGTCTCTTGGAGGGTGATGTTATCATTCAGCACCTTGAACACGATGTTACCAGCGTTCTTCTCAGTAACCTGAACGATAGGCATCGGATCATAAGTATCGATATTATAAATCAACAGACAAGTTCCAACAGGAAGAGGGATAGTGAACTCACCCTTACTGCCAGGCTCTGTTGTGAAAGAGGCAACACCCTCAGCCTTACGTGCTGACGGATAGTCCCTGTGTTGCTTGACGAAGTCGTTAGCGGCATCCTTAGTCCAGAAATACCACACTCTGTAACCTTCGGCGTCTTGAGCACTGACCTCGCCCGCCTTGTTAGCGACCACGATCTTACCCTTTACCACGACATTCTGTGCCTGAGTACTAACAGTACCGAGACAGAAGAAAGCAAAGACTGATAAAAGTATTGCTAAAAGATGTGAATTTAACTTATATGATGCCATAATAAACAAATATCCTTAATGTAAAATATATGAAATAGTCACACCCAAGTTAGTCGGCAAGATATTATATCCGCTGGCGTTTGACTCAATCTCTCCATGTGTGTTGGCACTGTCGTAGTCATCGCCCTCGAAATACTCCTTCTGATTGTAGAACAGCAGACCGCAGCCTGCATGGAAGTTCATGACGAAGTGACGATTGAGCTTGAGAGCGTAACCGAAAGTCACTCCGGCTCCAGCAGTATAACCATCATAAATCTTTCCTGCCACAGGACACTTGAAAGATGCCATTATCGCACCGATACCGATGTACTGCTGATGCATGGCACGTCCAGAGAGCCAGTAACGGAACTCAGGTTGAACACCCGCGAACTTAGCGTCTCTTCCCCAAGGCTTATAACCACCAAAAGCGCTGAAAGCAAATGAGGTGGTGTTACCAGTACCAATCTCGATTCCGAGACTTGGCACGCACGCCGCATCCCAGAGCAAGTCTGTATTAACGGCAAACATCTGCGCGCGGACACCAATCGTTGAGGTCAATGCCAATATTATCGCAAGAACGTATTTTCTCATACTCTTCTATTTCAATGTATTTCTTACTTAACGACTGTCCACCAACCGTAGTTAACCGAAGTGACAGTATCCTGATTGACAAGAATATCGTGATCTATCTTATAAGAGAACTCATATCCAGACACTGGTTTGAGGTGAGACTTGTCATTCTCAACAGTATAATAGAATGATGAATTCTTCTCAGTGTCTAGCTCAGTCATCTTATAACGAACGTGATGCAGCTTTGTCTTACCAGCTTTGTTACGTATAGACAGGTAAACGTGCAGATATCCGTGAGGCTCTTCATTAGAGATTAACTCATTCACGTCTTGGTCATTTGGTGCGAGAACCGTAGTAACGTCAAACGTAACATTCACAGTGTCACGACCGCTCTTGAAACCAAGCTCATTCTTCATGTCTCCGAATGCTCTGACCTTATACAGCTTGCTTGCGTCGACAATACCATTACGTATGTTGATGGAGTAAGGAACACCCTCGATTTCAGCGTACACAGCGTCGATGCTTGCCACATCATCAGTCTTATATATATAAAAGGTGTAATTGAAGCGCTGAGTGAGATCAACCGGTGACATCTCAATCGTACTGTTATGGTTTGTCGTAAGGATATAATAGTTATCGAGGTCAGACATTGTGGTGATAATCCTTGTAGGAGAAACCACAACCTTATCAGAGCTCACATTATAAGCTATAGACTGTTTGAATATTGAAGAACCGTCCTCTATATTGAGGAATGCTAACATATCATCATAAACAAAACATCTCGGGTCGTACGTATAGGCGAGCATATTATAACTCGCCTTAGTAAGGCAGGAGTCGTTAGGATTGTAGAAACGACCGTCACCGAGATAAGCCTTCTCGAGAGAGTCGTACTCAAAGTCGACGATACAAGCGCCACGCCAAGATTTGATGACACGGTCATAGAGAACCACCATAGAATCTGGTTTCTCCTCGTCGGTGTATGTTCTTGATATACCAAACCTGTAGAACGCCGGAACGATATTCATATTGATATCATCCAGATACTGAGGTACGAACGTCTCGTCCACGCCCTCGCTGCATGACACAGCAGAGAGGATCATTGCAAGTGAGCACAAGAACTTACCTATTCCCTTAATGTTATATCTCATATCTTTCATTATTCCTCCTCAGAATTTGATTCATCATTAGCTGAGTCGTCAGCGTTGCCATTCTCATCCTCAGACTTCGTCTCCTCTTGGGCGGACTCATTATTAGCATTATCCTCCTGACTGTTGTCGGTCTGCTCTGACTCATCATTGCCAGGCTCAGACTCATTGTTTGCCTCCTGCTGCTGTGGCTCATCATTCTGTTGCTCAGCACCGCCGTTGTCGGCTTCCTGTGGAGAATCCTCCGCGGCATTCTCCTGAGCAGACTCATCTGAACTATTATCCTCGGCATTTTCCGTTGGTTGCTCACCCTCGTTTGCCTCAGTAGCCTCCGCATTCTCGGCGCTCTCAGAATTTTCAGCGTTCTCAGTTGGCTCAGCGTTTTCGTCAACAGGTGTCAACTCCTCAGTATTCTCATCTGTCACAGGAGCTTCCTCACCAGTGAGCTCCTCAGCAGCAGCCTTGAGAGAGTCATTAATCTCAGCCATACGAGCCTTTGCTTCCTTGAGAGAATCCTTGAGAGCAGCCTTATAACGTTTCACAGAATCCTTATAGATAGAGTCGTTGAGGAACTTAGCTCTCTTAGCTGTTGATACAGAATCCTTATAGAGAGAGTCAGCCACGAACTTAGCTCTGTTGACCACAGCGAGAGAGTCATCGAGAACCTTCTGAACAGAATCCTTATAGAGTGAGTCAGCCACGAATCGAGCGCGTCTGTCAGCCTCAACATAAGACTCAGCACGAGACTTATAGTACTCCAACTCACGTTGTATAATCTCAATTTTCTGAGCTCCGTCAGAGTCATACACAATACTCTTGTTTACGTATACTGGCTGGAGAATCTCACTTGAGTCACGTTCTGCCTGCTCGATTGCTCTCTGCAATACCATATAAGAATATATAGAGTCAGGCCATGAGTTCAAAGTCTTTCTTGCGTCAGCTATGACAGTCTTAACAGGAGTGATGTACTTCGCGTAGCTCTTGTCGATTTGCTTCTGCTCCCACTTAGCCTGTCTGTCAGCCGCAATTGAGTCAACCAAAGCGTGGAAAGCACTATCAGCGTCATATCTCCATCTGTACTGCTGGTGGAGCGGCATCTTGCCGAATCGGTAGAGGAATCCCACTCTGATGTCAGTCAACACAGGGAATGGAATGAACTTACCATCATCGACCTTCCCTTGAACATAAGTATTTGTAGAGCGGTTAAGAGAATACTCTTGACACTTGTACAAGTAAATCCATCCCGCACTCACTCCGAACTCAAGGTCAAGGCGTCCGCCTCTCTGGTACTCATGCAGCGTTTTTATTATACCATACGTACCACCAATAGAGAAAGCATCTCCCTGGTAGCCAGTTTTTCCGAACTTTATAGAATATTTATCGTAAGAACCATAGATACCTCTGAAGAACACTATAGAAGGATGTTTGAGGTAAGGGTAACTATGCTTAGGGTCATCCGGGTTGTAGACATTCTTTCTACGGAGGGAGAAGAGTTTGTCGAAGTAGCTGGTGTGCGGGTCGGTGTTACCGTCGAGTGCATGTGAGCCCTCACCTCTCACGAAACGCTCACGCCAGTAGTTCTTGAACTCCACGCGAATCTCATTGAGGTTATACACCAATCCTGGCTTGAAAGTGTTACTACCCTTCCATCGTCCTCTGACATTCACGCCCACAGCCCATCTGTTCCAGTTCTCCTTGCGGACATTGTACTCGAGTCCTACACTTGGAGTCTGCAACAGCCAGTCTACGGTGTTCACGCGGAGAGAGATGCGATCAGCCGGCTTAGCATACAAAACATGCATCGTATCATCCACGACCTGCGCTTTCAGGCAGCTCATGAACGACACTATAATAAACAAGAGTGACGATACGAATATACGATGAACATTTTGATGTCTACCCAAATATCCCATTCCGAATTCTTTTAACTTTATACAATAATTAACTTTTCAGATTTGCTTCACACTCCCTAACATCCGTATTAACCCACCGGCCAACACCACAAGTTAGATAAAATGAGAATAAAACATAAAACGCAATTCCAATAAGAACATCGAAATCCCTACAGAAATTTCTTTTCACCCACACCAAATCTCCCGCAAAGATAAGTTTTTTTTAGATACTCCACATAATATTGCTTAAAAAAAAGAGACTTTTTTAAACTCTGTCATGAATATTTGGTCATTATGCTCTCTGAGCCGCAAGTCAGATAGCAATTCGTGTCTGCCATGTAAGATAAGTAGCATATAAATAAGATGGTATTTAAAAAAGGTGTATATTTGCAACAACGAAGTAACAAATAAACCAACTAAGTTATGAGAACCACTTTATCTGTCGCGGCCCTGATAAGCATACAGGCTGCCATGACTCATGCCGGCGCTCAGACCGGCTCCGACTTCATACAGGCATTGGAGCGTACCACATGCACCATACCGTTCGACATCAACGCCGAGGGTAAGGCGTTTCATATCGACTGGGGTATGGACACGGCGTGGG
>CALCEL010000008.1 GCA_937900485.1 uncultured Prevotellaceae bacterium | reverse complement strand
CTTCGAGTGGGACACCACACGTGACCTCTCGCCAACAGAGCAGCGTGACATCCTCTCGCTCGTGCTGCAGCATTATGATGTTGACCCTCAGTATTTCATCGACAACTACAATTTGCCTGTCATAAAGGCTAAGACTAAGCCTGAGCCAGACTCTTTTTTCGGATGAGCCCCTCGCTTCTGCTCACTCGCAGAAGGCAGTATGGGGCTTTCCATGAGGCTCTCGACAGTCTCTACGGCGCTGATCGGCTGACACTCGCTCAGGACAACATGCCCGACACGGCCAATCTGCAAGGTTTGTTTGATGCTCTTGCCGACCTGATATATAAGGACGGACGATTTACCGTCTCGCAGTTACGCAGCAAGGAGGCACGGCGCGTCATCGTTGAGACTGCTAATGTGCTCGCTGAGGGTGTCAACACGCAGTTGCCTACCGATGTGTCCGACACGCTCCGCTATGCCTTGGAGGAGAACACGTTCACGTTCTCCGGCTTCAAGACCTTCCATGCTATGCGCGAGATTGGCTTGTCGCTGGTCGCTGAAGATGGTAACATCAAACCGTTCAGACAGTTTAAGGATGATGTGAAGGCGGTCAATGACAGCTATAATGTCAACTACCTCCGTGCCGAGTACCAGCAGGCAGTAGGCGCGTCACAGATGGCGGCTAAATGGGTGGACATTGAAAGGGATGGCGACCGTTACGACCTCCAGTACCGCACAGCTCAGGACCTTCATGTGCGTGAAGCCCACCGACTGCTTCACGGTACCACACTTCCACAATCTGACCCGTTCTGGGACAAGTACTACCCACCTAACGGATGGGGATGCCGTTGCACCGTCGTACAGGTACGCAAGGGCAAGTACCCTCTCAGCGACCCCGACCTTGCCATGAAGCGAGGTGACAACTGTACCGCAAGCGTCAAGCAGCAGATGTTCCGCTTCAACCCGGGAAAGCAAATGAAGCTCTTCCCGCCTAAACATCCGTACTACAAGACACCAACTTCAGACGGCAGGACCGTAAGCAAGGTTGCTTCTGATGAGTTCGTCAGAAGACAGCGCAGGGAACTCGAAGCATGGTACAAGAGCAATATGCCAACAGTCAAGGTGGGCAAGTTCTCAGCCAAGCGTTTCGATGTAAGCATGCCAGATGGTACTGTGTTTGTCAATAAGTCATTCTATAAGGAGTGTGTTGCCAAGCATCCAGAGAGCGACCTCTATCCTGTGCGTCTTGCCTATGCCCGCAAGGCACATGATATGCTTGCCAAGGCAACGAAGCTTTACGACGAACCATCCAAAGACCATCCCGATGCAGTCTTTGAAGTATGGCAGTATGATGGTAAGGAGTACCGTGTCGAATTTAAGGTTAAGCGCAATGCAGACGGTCGCTTCCTGCATTACATGAGACTATATAAAAAGTAAAAAGCAAATCTCCCGTCGCCTTCGCAGTGTGGGCTTTCGCCCTAAACGATAACTTGGAAATTTGCTTTTTGATGTTGCAAATATAAACATCATTTATTTAACTACCAAGGATATGAACAGAAAAGATAAAGAAGAACTGAAAAAATGGGAACGTCACACGGCGTTCATACGTCTCGATGCTCTAATTGAGGCAGAGAGAAAGGATACCTGTAAGGGCTGCGATAACGCTGCTTACTGTAGTCACAATCGTAATGGCACGGTCGTACCGCTCCCTGCGCCTTACGGCTGCAAAGCCTCCTTTATTTCGAAACATGAGTCCTTTGGAGGTTATCTCGTAGCCGTATTTGTTTTGCTTAAGCAAGCCTTCTTCCACAAGAACCGCAAACATATAATCCTCGTAGGCTATTGATGGCGGTGTATTCTTGGCTATTGTCTCGTATGAGATGAACTTGTTCTCCTCATCAAACATCTTGAGGAAGATGTCAAGCACTTTAATGTCAAATTCAAATTGCTTCATAACTTTCGTTTTTGTCGCAAAGATACGAATAATATGGCTAAAAGAAAATTCCTCCGTCGGCTCATCTCCGACCTCCGGGTGGAACTCTCCGAAGAGTTCGACCGTAACTTTGAACGTAAAGCGTTCTTCAGCAAGCGATGGACGCCACGACGATACCACAACCCGAAGGGCACGCTACTCATGGTGACGGGAGCCTTGCGACGCTCTATCAAGGCGCACGAGACGGACCACGGCGTACGCTTCACTTCGAACGTGCCGTATGCCACCATCCATAACGAAGGCGGTAGAGGACTGAAGTCGGTCAAGGCGCATTACAGGCGTACAAAGTCGGGCAAGACTGCCAGCGTCAAGGCTCACATGCGACGCTTCGACATGCCGCAACGCCAGTTCATTGGGGACGGACCCGACACAAGACGCATAGTGCAGAGTGTCATCACCGACAACATGACGAACCTCGCTAACGACCTTGCAAAAGCGCTCCGCCCGTAATTCTTAATTCTTAACTCTTCACTCAATGCGAAAACAACTTTTTTTGGCAATTGCCAATAAGATTAAGACCGATGTGGCTGCAGTGCGATACATCGATCTTTGGAATGAACACCTGACGGAAGTCACTCAGATGACCGCATGGCCTACACCGTCCGTGTTTATCGAGTTCGAACCCTACGAAGTGCACCAGTTGGCGCATCATGTCACACAGGCCGACATACCGGTACGCCTCCACATCATAACCAGGACCAAGAACTACACAGCCGGACATGCTGACACCCGTCTGGATGATGCGCTCGACTACTTCGACCTCATCGACTCTATTCATCAGGCGCTTGCATCGCTCAATGGGCAGAACTTCACAACGCTCATGCTCACGGACAGCGTGACGAACCACAACCACGCAGAACTGAACGAGAGTGTAGAACGTTACGTTACTCGTGTGGTCGATACGGCCACCATGCGCTCACGTCTGCAACCGACCACGTCGCCAACACTCGACATCGATGCGTCTTATGAATGACGAAAGAGAGAGAGCCAGCCGCACACAAGCGACTGGCTCTCTCTCTTTCTTTTCAACTTTCTTTCAGTAGGTCCCATATCGTCAACTGACGTGACGAAGGGGGAGGAGGTGGTGGTGTAGGAATGGCTAAGTAATTCAGGTACGTCTCGTAACACATAGGATATACGGGATTGATGTACTTACGCCACACGGCTTTGTAACACCTGCTGAGGTTGCCCGGTTCATAATATTGCTGGGTGAGCTTGCGTATCAGCTCAGCGCGAGCAATGGTGCTTTTATATCGTCTTCGCTTCATGATGATGTGCGATTTTTGGTTTACAGTGCAAAGGTAGCCATTATATATGTACATTTGGAATAAATGTGAACACAAAAAAGAGGACGGCCCCGCTGGACTGTCCTCCGTTTCAAAAACTTATACCAAATAGTTTTATTATCTCTTGTTAATAATTATGTCCCGTTTACGCTTCAGTCACTCCGAGCGGTATTGACTTCCATTCACCATTGTCGCCTCGGATTTCAGCCTTGATGTACTGCCTCGTGACGGTTGGCTGGTAACTCTCTTCGATGATACGTACACCCTCTTGGAAACGTTCGTCACCTGTTTCGTCAGCCATCTTACGAAGCTGCAACACTCTACTGGCTTTTAGGGTGCCTTTCTGGTCTTTCGCCAGGAGACGCATGACTGCGTTGACGAGTGCTCGGCTATTGTCGTCTTTAGCAAGACTCTCGATGTACTCACGCACCATTGCCACACCGTCCTCCACTGTGTCGCGATAAGCATCTACCGTGTTGACACCAAGGGTGATGCGTTTCTGGCTGCTGCTGTGGGTGAATGTGTGGGAGAACTGGCCTTCTTGCTTTGACTTGCCCGTTATTACGATATAGTCGACAACATTATCTCACACTCATCTGACAAACCTTCCGTTTTCCCAGCGCATCACTGTCTCGTGAGACGTCTTTGGGTCATCAAGTTTTAATGGTTCCGTAACCTTTATAGTCAGATTCGTGTTGGATGGCGAAAACTGATACTCATAGAATGTGTCCGGGTCTGTGTCCAAAGAGAACAAAGTGCCATCCAAGCGTTTCCAGTCTGAGGAATAAAAGAAAATATCACTATCCGTGTATTTGTTGTCTATCGTGACCGAATTGACGACGGCAATTACCACGTCATCATTGTATGGCAGCAGTTTCATATCCACCTTACTGACCTGAGAATTAGCTATGCAAGCATAATCTTCTGTCAACACCGTCATCTCACTCTTACCAGCCAGACGATTGACAACAACCGCCTTCATCCCACTATTCAGATAATCAATACAATCTAACCTGTTATTCAAAGTCAACAATGGCAGCACACTATCCGGCATACTCTTCAGCACACCACTCATATCAAGGGAGAAACATCCACCCGACACTGCCAACAAAAGATATGTCAAAAAAAGTTTCTTCACAATCATTTTCTCTTTGTTTATACTGCAAAAGTAATTATTTTCGACGAATTTGCATGCAGGCTACAGGCAATTTATTAATTCTAATTATCTTTGCTGACACAAAACAAATTATGATGATTAACTTACGAAAACTAATCCTAATTATTACTCTACTCACGGCAAGTTTCTCACATGCCCAAAATCAAGACACGATAAACATCAGTTATTATAAGAGTCTCGACTCCTTATTATATATACAGGAAGCACAGCAACAAATCAATGAGATGCAGATAAGACATAAAATCGGTCTGCTGGAGGATGAAAGGAAAATACACAAAGACTGGGTACGTCCGATTGTCAAAGGTACTATACTCTGTTTCACACAAGCTAATTTCCGCAAAGAACAAAACATCTTTCAAGAATATCATCAAAACACTAACGACTACATCATTGCAGGAGCGCCGTTAGCTCTGACCTGGGCACTGAAAAGCGCTGGAGTGAAAAGTGTCAGCAGCTGGAAACGACTAGCCACGGCAAACCTGGCCGCAGCCGCCATACATGTGGGACTGACGAAAGGTCTCAAGACAATTGTAAACGAGAAAAGACCTAACGGCGCGGACAACAGCTCTTTCCCTTCCGGTCATACCTCTTTGGCATTCATGAGCGCCACAATATTAAGCAGGGAATATGGCTACCATAGTCCCTGGATAACCGTCGGAGGATACGGATGTGCGACAGCCACTCAGCTCTTACGACTTAAACATAACAATCATTGGATAAACGACACGTTCATTGGAGCAGGAATCGGAATATTCTCCGCAAACATGGGATACCTGATCGCCAATCAGATTACTGACGCTAACGACATATACACTCCGGAACTGAGACGGCGTGACCTGTTAAGACTGGCGAAGCAAAACTCATTGCCATCAGGTCTTAGATATATGTTCGGAACGGAGTCTGGCTCAAAGACAATACATACTGACGATATCGTGAAGTATCAGGAGTCAACGGCGAATGTGGAGATAAAGACCAGTGCCTCATACACCACAGGATTTGACGTAAGCTTGTTCCTGTCGCAGTGGCTTTCTGTTGAAGCTATGGCCAGAATGTCATACGCTCACACGAAAGTGATCACGGATAATGACACGGAAGCGGAGAGTTTCTCTGGTGAAGGATTAACACTTTATCACTTCGACATTGCCGCCAGCGCCAGCGTACCACATAAGATATATAAACGAATTGGCTACAAGGTGTTCGCAGGTGTGAGACACATGAGTCAATTGAACATCTATAACGTCTCTTCAGACATGACGCAGTCACAGACTCCCGCATTATATGTACCATCACGAACGAACTTTGAGATAGGAACTGGTCTGACATACGACATCCTGAGCAAGAAAAACCATGCAATCGGCTTCATAATAGATTACTACCACACGTTCTCCCCTATCATGTCAAACAGATACTCTGCGTTCTCAACATGGAAAATTTACTTCTGATTACCAACAAGCGATTGGACACATAAATTCTTGCTTCTTGGTCACTTTTGCTGCCGTGGCACATTCCTCGGAGTAATTCAAACCATGCGGGAATACTGCCAGAGGAAGGACGGAACACAATAAAAAAAAACTATCCGCAATGTCCGTGGTCATAACTGCGGATAGATTATGAATTATATTAGCGTGCCGGAACGTAATCAGTCACGTGACAGCATGTCATTTGACACGCTTAACATTACGTATGAGGAACGAGACCTTATCCAACTTGGACAGGACGCCATTAGGCGCACTGTCAATCTCTTTCCTCTGTTCCGACTGGAAATATATCGGGTAGTCTTTACTCAAAGGTAACACGCACAGCTCAACAGACTTGCCGGCAATGTCAGACACACGGACGAGCATAGGCTTGCCGTTCCAGAAGTTATCCTGCACCAGCTGTCCATCAGCGTACAAACGAGCCACATCACCCTTGTAACAAACCTTTAGGAACAGGTCATCAGCCGCGTCATCAGGGATGTCACCGACCTCAATCTTATACACGTCACCGTCTCTGAAGTCCTCCTCAGCCGGCATGGCAGCCACGCCCTGTTTGCCAAGCTTAACCGTTCTCAAACCCTTAGCGTCACTCACCTTACGGGAAACGACAGGCTTAGCGTTGTATGTTTCAGACTCCGTCCAGTACTCCTCGACGACACCTGTGTCAGTGGCGAACACTATTCCGTCATGTTTAGAACACACAAGCTCATCATCAATCTTATAGAGTCTCTTAGCATTGTCACGTGACAAGACACAGAACGAATTGCCTCTAACCATAAAAACCTTGTCAAGTTTTGGCGACATGACCTTGCCGTCAATGGACATCTTACACTTAAGGCCTGGTATCTCGATGAAGTAGGTCACTCCAGATGCTATGCAGAACGGCTCAGCCGTAGCCCAGTCTATGACAGCCGTTCCCACCTTGAGATTTCTCGGCTTGACATACGAGAGTCCTTTCTCGTTCTTTATTCTGACATAGTCATTGAAAAACTCAAAGGAGCCTCGACGTGAATAATGGGCGGACATGGTGTCAATCCTCATGGTACAGAGCTGTCCTCCCCAGTCGCTTAACATCTGATGAAGGAATCGGCACTCATGAAACGACGTCTCATTCATCTGTCCCATCTCACCCAGAGGAGACTGGAAGTCATACGTCATGTAAGGCATGTCATTATAGTTGGTGACGTCCGACGACTGCGTCTCACCCATCGTGTGTTTGTCCGAGTAAGGATTGGTGCCTCCGTGGTACATGTAATATCCTGGCAGGTTACCTCCTGAGCCAAGCTTACATATAGCCAGCGGCTTGGCCTCCTTTCCCGACATATTGATACGTCTGTGGTATGACGGCATCATTCCTCCGCCAAGCTCACAGGTGAGGTATGGATACATCATGTCCTGACTTTCCATTCTCGTATCCTGGTTGGTGCCTAGAGCCTCAGTAGCTATCACGCTGCTCAGTCTGGAGTCGCGCATGATGAACGCTTTCTCATAGTCGCCCGGCATGTCAGTAAGTTTCCTGTCCCAGAAACCATCAGCATAATCACCGTACAGCGGCAACATCTCGCCGAAGACCTCCTTGCCATTCAGCTTAGGCCATCCTGTCCTCGTATAGAACGGCAGGTCGAAGCCTGCCTTTAGCGCCAGGGACTTCAGTCCAGCATAGTATGTCCACGGTCCACGGCACTCATTCTCAATCTGCATGCCGACGACGGGACCACCGTCCTTCCATAAGAGTCCGTTGACCTGAGCGAATATTTTGTTATACAGATTTGCGGTGCAACGCATGAACTGAGGAGCGTTGGAGCGCAGCTTATAGTCCTTGTCCTCCGACGCTTTCCTCACTATCCATGTCGGGAAACCACCTTGATAGACCTCGCCATGACAGAAAGGGCCGACACGAAGCACAATGGGCATGCCCTCCTCGGAGCACACCTCCAGAAAGCGTCTGAGGTTTCTGTTGCCGCTCCAGTCCCATTTGCCTTCTTCTGCCTCATGGTGATTCCAGAAAACATAAGTGGAGAGGATTGTTATACCTCCTGCCTTCATTTTCCTGATCTCGCGTTGCCAGTCTTTCTCCGGAACACGTGAATAATGAATCTCTCCCATGACAGGGATGACATAGCTGTCGTCGAATTTGAATCCGTAGCTGTCTACAGTTATAGTCTTGCCTTCCGGATTTTTCTCCGTTCCGAAAACAAACTGTCTTTGTGCGGTTGAGTTCACGACACAAACAAAAGCAAATAATGAAGTTGATAGAATCTCACGTATCATTTATCTTAAGTCAAAAAGTTAATCTGTGTACAAAGATAGATATATTATCCTTACCACAAGAATAATTTACGCACTTTCATCAGTCACATTACGATAAGCCAGCGACAACAGCATGTGTCTTGCGTTTCGCATTTTCCCGGGAACAGCGACGAAGGCATACAATCATAATGGGAACGACATAAGGTTATAATGACTGAGTGTGACGATATTTTTTCTTCATTGCAATTCCACGTATGATTATATTCACTATCTTTGCGTGAGATTTTGAAGAAAACACAATAACACAATGACTAACAAAAAAACTAACAACCTTAACCAAACAAAAAAACCATCTTTCGTGAGTCCTAAGCCGGACATACGAAAGAGCCCAGGCAGTTCTCTACGCCTTGGGGAAAAGACAGTGCGTCTGCTGCCATACTTATATATCATTATGTTCGTCGCCTTAGCCGTAAACTATCTGATTTTACAAAACACAGACATGCTTTATATGGCACAGAGCCACAATCTGTTTCAGGAGACACCTGAGTATCTCCATGACTGTATGAAGCAACCGGGCGGTTTGCTCACTTGGGCTGGTACGTATCTCACACAATATTTTTACATTCCGACGGTAGGAGCCGGTATGTTGATTGCTCTATGGGTGTTGACGTTCTTTGTGACTATATACGCCTTCAGGATTAAGAATGCGTGGAGTGTTTTGATTGTCATTCCTGTTATCTCCCTGTTGTGCTCAACCATAGCCACAGGATACTGGGTGTACTACATGAAATGTCCAGGCTACTGGTTCGCTCCGTCACTCGGGTTCCTGACCGCGGTTCTCTCAGTACTGCTGACTCGTGTAATGTCGGAGAAGGTCAAACTGGCGTGGATTTTGGTGTGGAGTATCGCAGGTTACATAATGATAGGCTATTTCGCTCTGATGAGTGTATTGTATATCTGTTTGGATTACGTCATCAACGAGAAAGACAAACGCATGAACGCTTATGTCTTACCTCTGACGGCTGTTGTCATAAGCGTCATCACACCATTGCTATGCTACCGACTATATAATAATATGAGACTCGAGGACGCATGGCTGGCAGCCTTCCCGATATTGTCATCAGGAAGTGACGTGTCTTACATGCTCGAGATACCATTCGCGGTCACAACGGTCACACCTTTTTTATTTGTGTTCTTCTGTGACAAGGCTGAGAAAGAGACGGAGATAAAAGGGAAAAAGTTCTGGCTTGTCGCCCTTACCACGATAGCTGTCATCAGCGGCTCCGTATATATAACGGACAAGGTGAACTTTGACGACGACAACTTCCACCATGAGCTGAGGATGTACAGGGCTGTGGAGGATAACGAGTGGAATGACGTGTTACAAGAGATGGGTGAGATTAAGGATGACGCCACACGTGTCATGGTGCTCTTCAAGAATATCGCTCTGTTGAACACCGGACATATGGGCGACAGACTTTTCGCATATAACAACATGGGTAAAATGCCTTATTCTTTCGACTCGCTCAAGGTGCACATGGTACAGACCGCCGCATCACTGATATATTATAACCACGGAAAGACAAACTTCGCCTATCGTTGGGCTATAGAGAACAGCGTCGAGTTCGGATATAACATCGACAACCTCAAGACACTCGTGAGGTCGTCAATAGTGAATGAGGAATGGGACGCGGCGAAAAAATACCTGAGCATTCTTAAGGAGACGAAGTTCCACAAGGAATGGGCAGCGAAGTATGACAATCTCATTAAGAACCCGAAGACCATCGGAGAGTACCATGAGTTTGACATCGTGAGAGAGCTGAGAAACAATATGGGATCTGTCCTCGACGGCGACAACGGCATGCCGGAGATGTATCTGCTTAACTACTTCAGCAACACAATGAACAAGGACAGTAAGGTGCTGCAGGAGCTGACACTGGCGTACGCTCTCATTCAAAAGGACATACAGCTGTTCTGGCCTCGTTTCTTCTTGTACGCTCAGATGCACAAAGGAGACGCTATGCCGAGACACTATCAGGAGGCGGCGTATCTGTACGGAAAACTGGAGCCTTTCAACGTCGACATATCAGGAATGCCGTTTGACAAGCAGAATGTCATCGACAGGTACAACAGTTTCCAGGATATGTCTCAGCAGCTACTTAATGAGCAGAGACAGAGAACAGGAACGATAGATTCGAAAAAGGTGGGAGAAGCGATGAAACCTCTGTTCGGAGACACGTTCTACTGGTTCTACTTCTTCTGCAGAGACATCAAGTCAAACTAATATCACTCTAACTAAGAATATATCTCATTATGACCAGACATAACATCATTTGCGCTGTGGCAACAGCTTTTGTCATGATATCATGCGGACAACCGTCCGTGCCAGACTCATATTCCAAGAAGGACGCTGAGCCACATATCTTCCCGGACTACACCAACGTCACTATTCCGTCCAACATCGCACCTGTCAACTTCACGGTGCAGGAGGACGCGAGCGAGGCGGTGGCTCGATTCACCTACCCGGGTGGAGAGAAGGTTTACGGAGAGAAGAACAACATAATGATCGACGAGGACGAATGGAAGGATATTCTTGCCGCAGCGAAAGGCAAAGACATAAAAGTGGACGTCTTCACGGCAAAGAACGGTAAATGGACATCATACAAGACATTCACCATAAGCGTGGCTGAGGAGGATATTGACCCGTATGTGTCATACCGTCTCATCCAACCTTCCTACGTGGCTTATGAGTCGCTGTACATCGAGCAGAGAAACATAACCAACTATGAGAATGACGACATCTACAGTAATATGCTAGTGCAGACTGAGCAAGACGGACAATGTATCAACTGCCACTCATACCAGAACTATAAGACTGACCACATGCTGTTCCACATGAGACAGAGTTACGGCGGAACGATGATTGTGAACGGCGATAAGATTGAGAAGGTGGACCTGAAGACGGAAGAGACTATCAGCGCAGGTGTCTACCCGGCTTGGCATCCGACACTCAACATCATCGCTTTCTCAACGAATAAGACTGGTCAGTCATTCCACACTAAGGACGTGGCGAAGATTGAGGTTCAGGACACAGAGTCTGACCTCATCCTGTATGACGTGGACAAGAACGAGGTGTCTTACATTGAAAACGCTGAGGACGAGTTGGAAATTTTCCCTACATGGTCCGCTGACGGCAAGACACTGTATTTCTGTTCCGCCAACTTCCATTACTACGGAACCAGCAGCGTCTCCGACACGACTAATCTGGACACCGTCAGAGTGAAGAAGGAGACGGAGATGATACAAAGGTATAAGGAATGCAAGTATGACGTGTACAAGAAGTCATTCAACCCTGACACTCGTACCTTCGGCAAGAGAGAGCTCGTCTACTCCGCCACTCAAAACGACAAGAGCGCCACACTGCCTCGCGTGAGTCCTGACGGAAGATACATAGCGTTCGCAGAGGGAAACTGGGGATGTTTCCACATCTGGCATCCAGAGGCGGACATAAGGATTATTGACCTCAAGACAGGTGAGATGGTTGACACCAAGGCGATGAACAGTGAGAGAGCAGAGAGCTACCCTGTATGGTCAAGCAACGGACGATGGCTTATGTGTGAGAGCCGACGTGACGACGGCAACTACACAAGACCATACATCGCATACTTTGACAAAAAAGGTAAGGTACATAAGGCATTTGAGCTGCCACAGAAAAATCCTAATTTCTACACTTATCAGCTACGAAGCTTCAACAGACCGGAATTCATGAAAGAGCCGGTCAAAGTCACACCGCATGAGTTCGCCTCTGTGGCCAAGACGGAAGCCAAGAAAGCGATATTCAAAAAATGAGAGACAAAGTCAAGACGCTGACAGCAATCACGTTCTCCGTAATAGCTGCTACTCTATTACTCAGTCATAGCGAGTTGCTGTATGAGCTGCAAAACAGCTCTATATTTATAAAGGGAAACACATTCATGTCCACAACCGTAACCAGTATGAACGGCTTGTGGACATGGATTGGTTGTTATCTGACTCAGTTTTTTTTCATCCCATGGCTCGGCACGACACTGCTTATCGCCATCTGGATAATGACTTTCTACGTGATATCGCACATGTTCAGACTTCACGGAATATATAGTGCGATAGCCATTATTCCCGTCGCCGCACAACTGTTATCCATATACTTCATGGGATATTGGATATACTACTGCAAACAACCAGGATTTCCGTTTGCACAGGCAGTGAGCATATTCGTGACCGTCACCTTCGCTCACGTGGCCACGACTTCCGTGATGGCTTTAGCCAAACCAAAACAGAACGAAAGGGTTATCAATGTCTCTGCCGGAGTTATCGCTGTCATACTGGCTGCGCTCATCCTGCGTCCTGTGTTTAAGATCTACAGCCTCGAAGTTCCCGACAAGAGGTTATACCACGAGATGAAGATGTACAGGGCGATAGACGAATGCAGGTGGGATAATGTCATAGGTGAGATGAAGGATGTCAATGAGCCGACCAACCTCATGGTTTTGTACAAGAACATAGCTCTCATGCACACAGGACGTATGACTGAGATGTTCACCACGAACAACTGTGGCGTCGTACCCCAGACACCTGACTCTCTGAACATACACATCTCACAGCTCGGAGCGTCCATGATATATTATCAGTTTGGACAGATAAACAACGCGTACAGATGGGCAATAGAGAACAGCGTCGAGTACGGTATGAGCGTCAAGGAGCTTAAGATGCTCATCAGATGCTCAATCCTGAATCAGGAGTTTGATGTGGCGAGAAAATACATCACTTTGTTGAAGGCCACCACCTTCCACAGGACTTGGGCAGAGCAGCAGGAAAGCCACATAAAACACAGCTCGAACCTCATCAAGTCACAAGAGTTCCAGAATATCGCTCCCCTACTCAATGAGGACGTGAACCTGCTGGACATTGACAACGGACTATGCGAGAAATGGCTGTTGGAGCACTTCTCTGACCTCGTCTACCCGACGACGCCAAAACTCGAGGAGGTGATCATGACCTTGTCACTGTGGTATGAGGATGACTACGCTTTCTGTCTACATTTCTACAACTACGTGAAAAGACATCAGGGACAAGCCATCCCTCATCTCTTCCAGGAAGGAGCAATACTCTTATGCACACAGGAAAACTCTCCCGTCGAGTTGAATGACTTTCCCTTCGACAACATCATCACAGAGAGGTATAACTCCTTCGTGCGTGACTACAACGAACTCACAAAACAAGGGGTGAGCGATGAGGAGAAGGGTAAGAGGATGAGAGGATTGTATGGTGACACGTACTGGTGGTACTACTATTTCTATACAGACTTCAATATTTATTAACGGGCATTGTCCACAATATTCATTATATATAATAAAAATAAACATAAACATAAAATGAACAAGACACTATTATCCTTTATCTTATGTGCGGCGACGATAACAGATATTAGCGCACAAGGAACGATACAAAATTACAAAGACGCCTTCGCCGTGAGAGCGAGATACAGCAATAAAGTCGCCAACGGATTCGTCAATGTCTTCCCGACTTGGGAAACGGAAAACGGTTACTTCCAGTACTCCGTTTACAATGGTGACAGCACAGTCTGGTACAAGGTCAACGAGACCAACGGTGAGAAGTCACGTATCAACGACCCCAAAAAAAAAGACAGGAAAAGACACGAGAGCGGAGAGTACCACCACTGGATGGAGGTGCGTGACGAGAAGGACGGCAACGCAGCATCACCTGTCGACAACAGCCTCACCATCATACATAAAGACAATAACCTGTTCTTACATAACGCAAAAGGCGGCGATACGCAGATAACGACAGATGGTGTCGACGCATGCTACTACTCATCATGGGGCTCATGGTCTGAGGATGGTAAGTACTACGCCACAGTGCTCATCAAACCTGCTCCTAAGCGCTATGTGACCTACACTCTGTCATCACCGAATGACCAGGTTCAGCCGAAATACTCAAAACAAGAATACGCAAAGCCGGGAGACTCACTTAATTACAGGATACCTGTCATCGTCGACGTCTTCGGCAAGAAAACAATATACCCTAAGTCCACATCACTGTTTGCCAGTCAATATTACGTCGAGTTACCGAGATGGGACAAAGGAGGAAAGACGCTCACTTTCGAGTTCAACGAGAGAGGACATAAGACATACAGAGTACTGGAGATGGACCTGACAGGAAACGTCAAGACACTCATCGAGGAGAAGAACGACAAATACGTGGCGTACTCCAGAAATCTCAGGAGAGACCTCGATGAGAACAACATACTCTGGAAAAGTGATAGAGATGGACACGCTCATCTGTATGTGTATAACAGGAAGAAGAACAAACTGACACAGATAACAAAAGGTAACTACTGGGTCAGAGACGTCATACACTATGAGATAGACAAGAAAGGTAACGGATACGTCATCTTCTCTGCAAACGGCATGAACTGCGCTAACATGGGTGTGGTAGCCACCAACCTTGACGGTGAGATCAAAGAGGAGGACCCGTACAACATACACTTCTACCGCGTCAGCCTCAATGGTAAGAACCTCACATCACTCACACCTGAGCGTGGAAACCACAAGGTGACTCTCAGCGGCAGTCAAAAAACAATCATCGACACCTACTCTTCAGTCGACATGGCACCTGTGACCGTCTTACGCTCTGCTGTCAACGGAAAATTGATAAAGACGCTGGAGGTGGCCGACATCAGCAGACTCAAGGAGAACGGATGGACCAAGCCGGAGGTCTTCGTGGCTCCGGGAAGAGACGGTAAGACGGACATGTGGGGACTGATCAGACGCCCGAGGAACTTCGACCCGAACAAAAAGTATCCTGTCATCGAGTATATCTATTCTGGCCCTGGCAGTCAGTATGTGCCGAAGGATTTCACTCCTTGGCTGTGGGACATGGACGACCTCACCGAGTTAGGATTCATTGTGGTGCAGCTTGACGCCATGACGACATCATATAGAAGTCTCGAGTTCGAACAGGTTTGTTATAAGAATCTTAAAGACGCCGGATTCCCGGACCGCATGGAATGGATCAAGGCTGCAGCGAAGAGATATCCTTACATGGACATCGAGAGAATGGGTATCTACGGATGCTCCGCCGGAGGTCAGGAGGCGCTGGGCGCACTGCTCTTCCACCCAGACTTCTATAAGGTCGGATATTCAGCATGCGGATGTCACGACAACAGAATGGACAAGATATGGTGGAACGAACAATGGATGGGTTATCCTGTGGACAGCTCATACATAGAATGCTCAAACGTGGAGAACGCCAGCAAGCTACAGGGAAAACTGATGCTGGTAGTAGGTGAGATGGATGACAACGTGGACCCTTCATCATCATATCAGGTGGTGAACGCATTGGAGAAGGCACACAAAGACTTTGAGTTCCTCCTCATAACAGGGGCGCACCACACTATGGGAGAGAGCTACGGAGAACATAAGAGATATGACTTCTTTGTGAAGAACCTCATGGGCATCGATCCGCCGTTATGGAAAGACGTAAAATAAAACATTAATATTATGCAAATAAACAACAGAACAAAAGAACTGGGCACGTCACCTATAGGAAACCTTCTGATAAAGTACGCCCTACCGGCTATCGTGGCGATGATGGCGTCATCATTGTATAACATGGTCGACAGGATTTTTATCGGACATATCCCCAACATAGGAACGTTATCTCTGGGAGGTCTCGCTGTGACCTTCCCGGTGATGAACCTCTCTGCGGCATTCGGAGCCATGGTGGGTGTCGGAGCCAGCACGCTGATGTCCATCAAGCAAGGTCAGAAGGACTATGAGGGCGCTGAACGCACACTCGGTAATCTGGTGACGCTGAACATCATCATTGGTGTCGTCATAGGAGTACTCGGACTATTGTTCATACACCCGCTCCTCACGTTCTTCGGTGCCAGCGAGAACACCTACCAGTACGCATACGAGTATATGTTCATCATACTTTGCGGCAACGTGGTGACTCACCTGTACCTGGGTCTGAACTCGGCACTCAGGGCGACAGGACATCCTAATGTGGCTATGACGGCGACAATCAGCACGGTATTGATAAACAGTATTCTCGACCCTATTTTCATCTTTAAGATGGGACTCGGCATTCAGGGTGCGGCGATAGCCACGGTCATCGCCCAGATGTGCGCTTTGGCGTTTGTCCTATACAAGCTGAGCAACAATAACGACCTATTGCATCTCCATCGCGGCATATTCAGCCTGCGTAAGGTGATAGTACGTAAGATTTTCTCAATCGGTCTGTCACCTTTCTGCATGCAGATGTGCGCTTGCCTTGTCGTTATTTTCATAAACAAGGGCCTGACAAATCATGGAGGTGACCTCGCCATCGCCGCCTACGGCATCGTGAACGGAATAACCTTCCTATTCGTGATGATTGTGATGGGAGTGTGTCAGGGAATGCAACCGATTGCCGGTTATAACTTCGGAGCTAAACAGTTTGAACGTGTCGACGAGGTTTTGAAGAAATCCGTCTTCCTCGCCACCGCCATCATGTGCGTGTCATTCGTGGTCAGCGAGTTCTTCCCGCAATATCCGGTCAGCTGGTTCACATCTGACCCTAAGCTCACAAAAATCACTATTGAGGGAATGCGTATCATAGTGTTCATGTCACCTGTAGTTGGCTTCCAGATTGTCGTGGCTAACTTCTTCCAGAGCATCGGCATGGCAAAGAAAAGTATCTTCATAAGCGTGAGCAGACAGCTGGTGTTCCTCATACCGTTCCTCATCGTCTTCCCGGAGATCTGGGGCACGAATGGTGTATGGCTTAGCATTACTGCGGCTGACGGAATATGCACAATCATCGCCGCTATCATGCTGATGCAGTTCTACAAGAACAAACGTAAGTTACATATTCCTGAGGTGAGGAAAAACAGCGTGTTACATAGGATTTTCTTTCATAACAGAGTCACACCATGAGATTTTTCATCACATTATCATATAATGGGGCGAGGTATCACGGATGGCAAGTGCAGCCAGGATGTATCACAGTACAGTCGGAGCTTAACCGCGCACTGACCACCCTGCTTAGGACTGTCACAGAGGTGGTCGGAGCCGGACGTACGGACGCCGGAGTGAACGCTTCAAAAATGGTGGCACACTTCGACTACTCTGTGACTCCGTTATCTGACGATGACCTACGGCAGCTACATTACAGACTCAACAAATTCCTTCCGCCGGACATCGCCATAAAAGAAATACGCGCGGTGGACGACGACATGCACGCCAGATTCTCCGCCAAGTCAAGGATGTATCACTATTACATCACCACTGAGAAGTCTCCTTTTGAGCAGTTCGCCTACAGGTATCCTCAGGCTCTGGACTTTGGACTCATGAACGAGGCGGCTAAGGTACTGTTCGAATACAAGGACTTCACCTCTTTCTCCAAACTGCATACTGACGTGAAGACTAATAACTGTGTCATCATGGAGGCTCACTGGGATGAGATAGCCGAAAATAAATGGTGCTTCACCATCCGGGCCGACAGGTTCCTGCGTAACATGGTACGGGCGATTGTCGGCACGCTGATAGATGTGGGACGAGGAGTACTGACAATAGATGACTTCCGCTCTGTCATCGAGAAGAAAGACCGATGCACCGCCGGTAGCAGCGTGCCAGGTAACGCTCTCTTTCTCGCGGACGTGACATACTGACAGGACCATAAGAGTATGGGCAGTCAGCACTGTGAAGTCACATCATACAAATATATTAAGGTAAAAAGAACTATATTATTAACAAAAAACTATCACGACAATGTGGCTGATACTAGCATTCACATCTGCTTTTCTGCTTGGGTTCTACGACGTCTTCAAGAAGAAAAGCCTGAGAGACAACGCGGTCATTCCCGTTTTACTCCTGAACACATTTTTCTCAAGCCTCATATTCCTGCCTTTCATAATATGCTCACACAACGGGCTGATTGACGACAGCAGCATCTTCTACACTCACTCATACGGATGGAGCGAGCATAAGTATATCCTGATTAAGTCATGCATTGTGCTCAGCTCATGGCTGTTCGCATACTTCGGACTGAAACATCTTCCAATCACCATCGTCGGACCTATCAACGCCACAAGACCGGTCATGGTGCTGATCGGAGCTCTCACGTTCTTTTCCGAGAAGCTTAATCTACTCCAATGGATTGGTGTCATTATCGCCATCGTCGGTCTCTATATGCTCTCTCGCTCAAGCAAGAAGGAAGGCATCGACTTCCGACATAACAAATGGATAATATTCGTCATACTCGCTAACATTCTCGGAGCCATCAGTGGACTGTATGATAAGTTCCTCATGGCTTCTCCAGCCAATCACGGCGTGGGACTGGACAAGATGGCGGTACAGTCTTGGTACAACATATACCAGTTCTTCATGATGTCCGCAATGCTCATCATACTTTGGTGGCCGACACACAAGAAAACGACTCCCTTCCATTGGGACTGGAGCATCATTCTCATCAGCGTGTTCCTCTCCGCAGCAGACTTCGTGTATTTCTACGCATTGGGTATGGACGGGGCGATGATTAGCATCGTGAGCATGGTGAGAAGAGGTTCTGTGATTGTAAGCTTCCTCTTTGGCGCCGCAATCTTCCACGAGAAGAATCTGCGTTCGAAGGTAACCGACCTCGCACTCGTCCTTCTCTCGATGTTATTCCTGTTCTTCGGAAGCAGATAGACTGCATAAGTCGAGACGCATGATGGCTTACCACAGGTCTAATCGCTATCAACATGTCATTTTCCAAACAACGACAAAGTCCGGGTATCTGTATAGACACCACGGACTTTGTTGCTTTGTAGGCCAGTGATACCACTGACGAATAAGGGCTGGCAACGGGAGATACCGATCACAAGACCATGGGCTATGTGTAACTGCCACAAAAATGCCTAAGACCTGACAGCACCCCATTATTAGCATGAGCATCGTTTACAGTATATCACACAGTCATAAACCGCCCCAAAAACTCATTCTCAGCATTTTACACACTCAGTACCATAGATCAGTGCATCCAGCGTATTCGGTTTGCGTATTCAGCGCAATCGTTTTTCTCGCCCTGCACATACAGTTCACTTACTCTACATCCTCGTTTTCTCACTCTGCGCCCTCGTCTTACACACGACAACTACTACGACTACTACAACTACGACTATTTTGAATTCTTTGATATTTAATAATTATTAATAAC
>CALCEL010000007.1 GCA_937900485.1 uncultured Prevotellaceae bacterium | reverse complement strand
AATCCTAACCTGAACTTTTCAACGTCCTAACCTAAGATTTTCAGACGCCGAATAAAACATGAGAAAATTTCAGAAGGCATTTTTTCGTTGAGAGACATCAACAGAAAAAAGAGAAGTTTCGGACACTAAAAATTAGGGGTACGGATAGGAAATCTGGTTAGTTTTCCGGCATATCCTTGCAGTCATTTCATTATACCATAAATAGGATTTGTTGTGCGGAATGACAGGAAAACAACACGGAATGACAGGAACACACCATGCAAAACGCCATAAAAGAGAAAAAAACAAACGCACTGTCCTGTGTATATCGAAATATTTTGTATTTTTACACAAAAAAACGATACATAAATATGAAACTCAATTGTATAAAGGATGTCTTGGACTCAAAAGGAATATCCCAGACATGGCTGGCTAAACAACTGAATAAGAGTTACAACACCGTCAACTCGTATGTGTGTAACAGAGCACAACCAAACCTCGAGACACTGTTACTCATATCTAAGATTCTCAACGTGGACTTGAAAGACCTCATTGCGGACGCAGACGAGAGAAACAACTAAGATGAAAAACGGCAAAACAGTGATTGAAGTGAATACAGATACTGTAATGGAAAGCCATTGCGACTTGGAGGCTAAGCAATACTACGGACTGTCTCCCGACAACGTCGACGCCAAGGGAACAGGAACACTCAAGGTCTTATCTCTCTTCTCGGGCTGCGGCGGTATGGACATCGGGTTAGAGGGTGGCTTCATATGTCACAGACGCTCCGTGACGAATCCGGGGTGGATTGACCACACGGTCAACGAGGACTGGGTCATGCTGAGACGTAACACGTTACGCACCGTGTTCGCATGCGACATACTGAAGGAGGCACGCATGGCATGGCTACGCTACATGTCACGCTACGACGTCGACCCGTCGGTGTATCACTTGACAAGCATCGTCGACCTCGTCAAGCAACAGAAGGACGGCGTCGACATCTTTCCGAAAGACGTGGACATCGTCACCGGAGGATTCCCGTGTCAGGACTTCAGCGTGGCAGGAAAACGTAGAGGATTCAACTCGTCAGTACTGCACAACGGAGAGCGACGGACGGACGACATGCCGTCGGAGGAGACCAGAGGCAAGCTGTACATGTGGATGAAACAGGTGATAGAGATTGTGCAACCCAAGATGTTCATAGCGGAGAACGTGAAAGGACTTGTCAACCTGGGCGATGTGAAGGATATCATACAGCACGACTTCTCAACCGCCAACGGGAATGACTACATCGTCTTAGACCCTCAGGTTTTACATGCGGCGAACTACGGAGTGCCGGAGACAAGGGAACGTGTCATATTCATAGGCATCAGACGCTCCGCACTCAGACAAGATGCCGTCAAGGCCTTGGAACAGAAACAGATACCGTCGGAGTACAATCCCTATCCTAAACCGACTCACAATCATAACGCCAATGACGAGAGCCTCAACGCTCCCGTAAGCTGCCGTGAGATTTTCAAGGGACTGCCTGAGCCGACACTCTCCGAGGACCTGGCACAGAAAGAGTACTCACACGCCAAATATCTCTCCAACGGCAGTCAGGGGCAGACGGAGATCAACATCAACGGACTGGCTCCGACAATACGCTCCGAGCATCACGGCAACATAGAGTTCAGAAGACTGTCACAAGAACACGGAGGGAAAAACACTGATGAGCTGTCCAACGGAATGGAGGAGAGACGTCTGACACCGCGTGAATGCGCGCTCATCCAGACTTTTCCGCCTGACTACCCTTTCGTGTTCCACAAGAGAGACTCGAAACGCTACGCCGTCAGCCCATCCGGGGCTTACAAGATAATCGGCAACGCCGTTCCGCCTGTGCTGGCGTTCAACATAGCGAGACGCGTGCAGGAGGTATGGCCGTTGTATTTCGGGTGATGATGAGGTGAGGACGGGAGTCACGTGTCCTCACATAAACACCATGACGGTCACCGCTTGTCACGACAGCCGCTAAGATATTCATAGTCACCATCTTCGACAAAGACGTAAACGAACCACGGCATTAAGTGCGACAACGCCATCCATCTTTTTTGGCTGATAACGGTAATGTGAAATAATCATGAGGACAACGGACGTCAAGCACGAAATTGACCTTCGTTGTCCATAATGTAATAAAAAAACGTTATCTTTGCCGAAAACTGTTATATGATTTTCGATGTGATAGGTGAGTACAAGCGCCTGAATAAAGACTACAAAACAAGGGACAAACGTCCGGTGATAGCCATCACCGGCAATTACGACAAACAGACATGTACCTTGGCAGAGGGATATTACCAGTCCGTGCTGCGAGCCGGCGCCCTGCCGCTGATTCTTCCTCCTTTCTTTGAGACGGAGTGCC
>CALCEL010000006.1 GCA_937900485.1 uncultured Prevotellaceae bacterium | reverse complement strand
CCAAGTATCTAATAATCAGTTCAATTATGATTTCAAGTCCGTTGACTCAAAAAAAGTATACAACAAACTAAAAATCAGTATTTTATAATGTTTATCACGATTTTTTAATGGACACTAATGATTCATTATCGTAAAACATGGTGATATAATATTCCCCATTGTGCTCACTTATTCTAAACCATACAGGTTTTTTGAACAACATATCCATCCCTATTTTAAGAGCAATGGATTGAGCCTCTTTTTCCGTTTCTTCTGTCGGATTCTGCAATTCAGCCTCAGAGTGTTTCTTCAACAGCTCATCTCGGACCTGTCTTTGTAGTGTGAGTGTGTCAATTTTTTCAAAATCTGGATTTTGGTAAAATAGTGCATCGTAGTTCTTCTTATGGACAAGCATTTCATAGGAAATGTCCTCATCATCCGAGAGAGTATAGCTGTCTAATGCTGTATACCGCTTGTTGTTTTCGAATTGACTGACTAACTTGTTAAATCGAATCTTTATGTTTGCTTCACTTTGAGTATTAGCATCACACAACATGATACGATAAACTTTGTTGTTGTTTGTCGCTATATAAACATGAACATCCGTTCCGTTGAACTCACCCTCAAAGTATTCTTGTCCAGAAACCTGTTTAGGTGTGAATCCCTTAGCAATAAGGGATTTTCTCATATCAGACTTAAAACCATCAACGGGAATTCCCAAGAATGTTGTAACATCCTTTTGCGCGAAAGCCAGTAAGACGCAAAGCATCATGGCAAGAGTTTAAAAAATCTTTTCATATGTACCTAATTCAAATAGTATATTGTTAATATCCTGTTCTATCTTCTGCTACCATCATTGGCTCTTCCTCTAGTATCTCATACCGCTTGACAGTCCTGTCTTGCAGGAATATTCCGTTGAGCGTATATGCCAGAGACTTCAATGTTTCTTCTCTTTTGATGGGCTTCAACTCACATTCCCATATGGTGATAGAGTGCCAGCCCATCGTGGCCAGTTCATGCTGTACTTTCACATCACGCTCCTTGTTCCGCTGTACTTTATTGGTCCAGAACTGCGTATTGGTCTTTGGTATGGTGTAGTAACGACAGCCCTCATGTCCATGCCAGAAGCAACCATTAATAAAGATACATGTTCGATACTTCCGTAACACGATGTCAGGTTTCCCTGGAAGTCTGGGATGATTCAGACGATAGCGGTAGCCATGTCCCCACAGATAACGTCGCACCACCATCTCGGGTTTTGTGTTCTTTGCCCCAATATGGCTCATACAGCGGTGACGTTGTTCTATGGTCAAGACATCGTTCATTTTTACTTTGATCTAACCTGCAAATTTATCTTTATGTAGTACTTCCCATCTTCCTCGTATACCCATCCATAGAAGATTTTTTTCTTGGCATCTGAACGAGGATGGCCGGGGGTTCCTGCATCCTCACTTGTTGATGCACCTTCAAACTTGGTGGAATTGAACAAAAACTCTCGGAACCTGTTCAATTCATAAATGTGATAACATACAATATCACCATCCTCTTTTACAATAATTTGCCCACCCGTAGCGTCATAAATGCCCAGCCATGGTTTCTCAGGTGTCATCCCCTGTGCGCAATCTTGCAGGAAACGTTTTATCTTATATTCATAAATGTTGCCGTGTGTGGAGGTATCAAAGCCAAGAGGATTTCTTTTTGTCAGTTCTTCAGTGCAACGCTTTATGTCATTGAATCCCATTTCCGATTTGATTAGCAACAACTCTGCCAAGAGAAAGGGCATATGCCCATCGATTGCCAAGAGATTTTGATACAAACAATCTGATTGTACTTTCCGGAAAGCAAACGTTGCATCATATTCATCACGCAATTTCTTAAGCCGTACACCAATACGACCGGTCATTGGATATGTAGCCCTGTTAAACTCATCGCATTCGAGTGACTTGCCTTCTGGGAGCACAATTTCATAAATAAAATTTGTTCCTGTTCCTGCATTGAAAAGCGTGGAGTCACTACCGAGGAAAGATTTTATGCTGAATCCCAAAGTTTGTGGCATCCCAGTCCTGAAGTCTTCAATAGTTATCGTTATGTCACGATTGTGTCCTACATCTTTAATTGTCCCAATTCTCAACTCTTTTAGAAAAGCATCAATAGGTGGCAACTGAAAAGCCCTGCCACTTGTGCTCTTTATCAAAGACAGTAAATTGTTAGCTTTTTCTGCGAAAACCGTTATGGGATATGAGAATTGCTCGGTTTCACCTGTTTGGTCGTTGACAACATTAATAGTGACCATGTCATCTTCACGGACATAGTTGTTGGTCGTTTCTGTCTCTTTGCGGATGATTTCCAGAATACGATAAAACTCATTAGGTATCGCATTAAGGTTCTCGTCTGCAACATCCAGTTTACCTGTATCTAACAAACGGAGAAATACATAGATTTCGCTCCATTCTCCTTTATTTCCTGATAGTGCCATATTATCTTATATTAGTCCTAACATTTGAAGTTCTTTTTCAGCCGTTGCTTGTATAGCGGGTATTGCCACCGAATTACCAAACTGTTTATATGCCGAAGCATCAGCCACGACGATTCTAAACTTATCAGGGAAACCTTGCAGCCTTGCCCACTCACGGGGGGTCATCTTACGGATGCCGTCGCGGTTTACTTCACCCTTAATATTGGTGATTGGAGTAAAATTTGTCAAACGCTTATCAATTATCAAATTGCATTCCCTACCCATACCACCAACGACAATAGCGTTCGCCACACCGTCAAGGTCAATGATTTTATAGCCAAAACCATGACCAGCAGCCTCATGCCTTGCTTTATGTCGCTTTAGGGTTTCTACATATACCGTAGAAAGGTAATATTTAACGGACACCTCATTTTCTTCCATCACATCCTTAAACCTCGGACGTTTATCACCTGGAGTGGTAGGCTCGGGATAGTGGAAATTCGCAACGTTGACACGAAGGTCTTTACGAAAGCCAATGATGTATATGCGCTCTCGATGCTGTGGAACACCATAGTCCATTGCGTTAAGTATTTGTGGCGGTACAACATCATAACCAGCATCATCAAGGTGCTCTAGAATGGTCTTTAGTGTACGTCCCTTGTCGTGGATTGCTAAACCCTTCACATTTTCAAGGAAGAAGGCTTTGGGCTGGTGTTTCCGTAGGATGGCTTCAATTTCAAAAAATAGAGTTCCTCGTGTTTCGTCGTTAAAGCCGAGCCTACGCCCAGCAAGTGAAAATGCTTGGCAAGGGAAACCACCACAGAGAACATCAAATTTCTTCGGGATATAGCTTTTTGTGGATTCCTTAGTGATGTCTCCAAATGGCATTTCACCATAGTTGGCAAAATATGATTCCTGTGCCTTTGCATCAAACTCTGACGAATAAACACATTTTCCACCCAAGTTTTGCATAGCAATTCGAAACCCACCAATACCTGCAAATAAGTCAATGAATGTAAATTTAGGATTTTCTGGTGCAGGGAATGGTATCTCAAAGAAATCAGAGAATAGGTCATATTGAGTTGCATCCTCTGCCACCTTCCAAATTTCTTCATCAGATAGTTCTTCACTTGTTATACCTTGACGGAATTGTTTCCGAGAAAGAAACTCTCGGACAGAAGAAATAATTTCTTCCTTCCGCTTTTTTGTAACTTTTACCTCATTATTGTGCAGATAGTGGCTTAACACCGCAATTTGGTTTTCATACGATGTTTCACCATATATTTTTATGCCTTCCGATGTGATTTCTTCAGGGAATGCGCGTAATTTCAGACTTTTGGCCATAATAATATATTATACTCTTATTTTTCCTGTTCCTGCGACAGAAGATATTGCCTATACTCGCTGACAAACAACTCTCGTATATCAACCTTTAACAATTCTGCAATTTTGACTATACAAGAGAGGTCTGGTTGAGATGTGTTTGTACACCATTTACTGACAGTTGAAGGATTGACTCCCAGTTGCTCTGCCAGCCATTTACTCGTTCTTTTTTTCTCTACAAGAACTAACTTTATTCTATTGACATCTTCCATAGGAAATCGTTTTAACGGTGCAAAGATAGTGAATATTTCTCACTTTCTGCCAATTTTATAATTAGATAATGCAGTAACGACACAAAATTATATATTTTTGGCATTTCAAACAGTCATTTTGACTAACTACCCTCTTAACGTACCAAAATACCTCAATTTTTTTGCCATGAAATGACCTCATGTGTCCCATATTGGGAACACAGAACCTTCATGCTCCCCAATTTGTCCTTATAATCAAGTACTTGCAACGCTTTTATTTCATGCAAGGTCCATTTTCTTCTACGGCTTTTCCTTCAAAAGCTGTGTCAAACTTACTTTTCTTTTCAAAGATTAACCTTGTTGACTGCATCAATGTATCTGTTTTCAATACATAAGAACCAAATCCCGTTTTGACATCGCTATTTGATAATGCGGATTTTTTGTATGTATGTTTATAGATATGGATAATCTTCACAATGGTTAAAGAATTTCATGTTTTACTGTGAATGCTTGCCATGTCCTCTGTGCGTTCCTATGTCTACAGAGCTGTTCTTGTTATAATGAGCGCTAACCATATTTCCTATCCACACCCACAATTTTTGTTGTCCAAAACTCCTCTTTTTCCGTTGATACGCGACATCGGAAAAATGACTTTTGAGATTTTTCCGTAGCTTATTCGGCGTCTGAAAATCTTAGGTTAGGACGTTGAAATGTTCAGGTTTGGATTATTAAAACTGCAGACCTGCATATAGACTACAACCTAACCTGAGAATTTCAAAAAAGAGATATGAATTTTTTTTATGTCTTGTTTTGAGAATATCAGTAAGTTAACTTAATTTTGATAAAAAATGGCATGGGGAAATTTGGTTATCAGTCAAATTGTCCTTTATTCCACATCTTTAGTGACATATTTTTATGATTCTTACAGACTAAACTTTATGTCTTGATGTTCACAGCATAGAGTATGGTTTGTTCTCTTGTTTATATTTTAATATGCTGATGTCTTCACAATACTATATAATAAAAGAGGTATGGAGAAATCCATACCTCTTTCTATATGTCATGCCGATGTGAGAATGTTAAACGTCTTCATCGTCGTCAAGGACGTCAAGGTTGTCAATGTCCTCGATCTGTGGAGTGGCGTCATCCATATCCTCGTCCATGTCGTCGTCGTCATTGTCGGGAACTCTGTCGTTCATGTCATCGTCCATCAAGTCGTCGTCATCATTGTCGGAGTCGTCTGAGAAGTCCTCGTCCATAATGTCTTCGTCATCCATGCTTCTGTCGGTTCCGAGTCCTGAGCTGTATTTCACGCGATCAACCCTTGGTTTGGACTTAATAAACACGGCCTCAATCCAGCCTCCGCGTTCGATTTCGAGAATGTCATATCCTGCGTCTTTACGTTTTTCCAAGATTCCACCGGCTCTGTGCATGGTGCTTGCTGGAAGCACGCTGCAGTCCACGAAGAAGTTTGACTCTATGATATCTTGGATGGCCAACGGCAATCCTTTCCAACCTGTTCCCATGTTTTTCTCAATCAGGTTGAGCACCTCATATGGCTCAAGATGTGATATGTTCTCGAGTGTGAGATCTGTTATCTTCTTTATAGGATGCTTACGAATGGCGATGGCGTTATTCTCTCCCTCACTTGGTGATGAGAAAATCTCATAGTGGAGCGATTCCAACTGTGACACCTTCTTCTCATCGTCCCTGTTCAGATACTGAATGTCAAACACCGTACGGATGATATTCATATAATGAGTCTCATTCTCGGCGAAGTCATCATGTTTCTTTGCATCAATAATCATCTGATGCAGTTCCGCCTCGTCTATTGTCCAGATATTGCTTTTTGTCAAGCTATCCAGAGACATCTTTGAATTTTTCTTCATCTGTAATATTTATTATATCTACAAATATTTTTCTTTCTTAATTTGTGTGCGTTGATTACGCGGTATTTGTCTTACAAATAGATCTGTGCTGTCTTTTTGTCTGATGTGTTTTGAGCGACTCCCTTGCGCACTCTTCCCTGAGTGTGTCGTGACGTGTGTACTGTTTTTCTGTCTTCTCGTGATTTGCGCGAGTATCCTCTTTTCCAACTGCAAAAATACTAATTTTCTTTTTTAGTTACAATATCTTTTTCCGAATAGATATTGTAAAGGTTAGTAATTATATGCTCTTTCTTAAAAAAAATCTTACCTTCGCGGTAAGTTTTCACATAATATTTATTCAAATGAAAGAATTAGCATTGAAGTACGGGTGTAATCCCAATCAAAAACCGTCAAGAGTGTACATGAAGGAGGGTGAGCTTCCTATTGAGGTCCTCAATGGACGCCCAGGATACATTAACCTTCTTGACGCTTTGAATAGTTGGCAACTGGTCAAGGAGTTGAAAGCGGCGACAGGACTTCCGTCAGCAGCTTCTTTCAAACATGTCAGTCCTGCCGGAGCTGCAGTTGGTATTCCATTGTCTGATACTCTCAAGAAGATATATTTTGTTGATGACATCAAGATACCATTGTCTCCGATTGCTACAGCCTACGCTCGCGCGAGAGGTGCTGACCGTATGTCTTCATACGGAGATTTCATCGCTCTTAGTGACACTTGTGACGAGGCGACTGCCACTCTGATCAAACGTGAGGTGTCTGATGGAGTGATCGCACCAGACTATACTGAGGAGGCTCTGAAAATATTGAGAGAGAAAAGAAAGGGTACGTATAATGTTATCAAGATTGACCCTAACTACAAACCTGAACCGATAGAGACCAAACAGGTCTTCGGCGTTTGTTTTGAGCAAGGACGTAATGAGATTGATCTTTCCTCTGACTCTCTCTTCGACAATATTCCTACCGCTAACAAGTCTTTCTCAGAGGAGGCGAAGAGAGACTTGAAGATTGCTTTGATCACTCTCAAGTATACTCAAAGTAATTCCGTGTGCTATGTGAAGGACGGACAGGCTATCGGTATCGGCGCC
The DNA here is from genome assembly GCA_937900485.1 of uncultured Prevotellaceae bacterium. GTDB lineage: Bacteria > Bacteroidota > Bacteroidia > Bacteroidales > Bacteroidaceae > Minthosoma. The sequence continues at coordinate 6,586 of CALCEL010000006.1, read as the reverse complement.
GGACAGCAGAGCCGTATACACTGTACTCGATTGGCTGGTAACAAGGCTGACATATGGTGGCTGAGACAGTGTCCGAAGGTGATGGCACTTCCTTTTAAAGAAGGTATTAGAAGAGCTGACAGAGATAACACTATTGACGTATATATCGGAGATGAGTATGAGGATGTGCTCAGAGACGGCACTTGGCAACAGTTCTTTACTGAAAAACCTGAGCCTCTGACGTTACTGGAGAAGAAGGAGTGGATTAGTAAAAATACCGACGTGGCTCTCGGCAGCGACGCGTTCTTCCCCTTCGGCGATAATATCGAGAGAGCACACAAGAGTGGTGTACGTTATATCGCTCAGGCGGGAGGTTCTGTTCGTGATGACCATGTTATTGATACTTGCGACAAATATGACATAGCAATGGCATTTACAGGTGTTAGACTCTTTCACCATTGATAACCAGAAAAGTGATATGGCTACAGACAACGAGATTTTATATGCCATGATGCATGGGATTAGTTTCGCCGGAGCAAAGAAGGAGAAAAAGGATGACGGGAAGAAGGTGAAAACTAAAGCCAGGATCAAGTCTTATAAGACTGGTGCACACAGCTCTGGCGCCGCTAAACATAAGGCGGAGATCAAACAAAGAGTGCAGAACAGACCAAGCCAAAGGAGAAATAAGGGGTGAGGATTTTTTCTGTTTATTCGTTCTTTGTTTTCCTCATTATAATGACAGCATGTAACTCAGAGAGATCGCAGACTGGTAGGTCTGCGGTTTTCTCTGAGTCTTCTGACTTTGGTGACGCCGCTGCTTGTGACCTCAGCGAGATTCAGAACAATGGCGAGCTGATAGTGCTGACAATGTATGGACCTCATAGCTTCTTTGAACAGCGAGGGGAGTGCTTCGGTGAACAGTATATGGTGATAAAGGAATATGCTGGTAGCGTTGGAGTGAAGGTCAGAATGGAGGTGTGCCGGTCTGAACAGGAAATGATAGACAAGTTGGCGAATTGCGAGGGGGATGTCATCGCTTATGCAATCCATGCCGACGACTCTGTGGCTGGTGATATCGTGTATTGTGGCAAACGTCAACTGGCTACGTTGTTCGATTCCCTCTCCCTGATAAGACATGACGCCACGATACGGACTAATGGCGATGTGGCATGGGCCGTCCGACGCTCATCTTCTGACTTGGCTGAGTCTTTGACGAAATGGCTGACGAAGAACCAGGGTCGTTTGATTGATTACACGTTTTTAAGTAACAAGGGTAAACGAGGAAGTGGCAGGACGAGAACAAGACGACGAAGGGTTTTCTCGCCAGTTATCAATGCGTCGAGAGGACAGATTTCTGTTTATGATAACTTGTTCAAGACTTATTCTAAAAGTTGCGCGTGGGATTGGAGACTTCTCGCGGCTCAAGCCTATCAGGAGTCTGGATTCGATTCTTACGCCGTGTCATGGATGGGAGCTCAGGGACTTATGCAGTTGATGCCTTCTACGGCTAAGGATATGGGACTGAAAGATAATGAGGTGTTTAATCCGGAGGATAATCTGAGAGCTGCGGTGGCTTTTATAAGACAGCTTAACGGTCATTACGCTGATGTCCCTAATGTTGACGATCGCTTGTGTTTTGTGCTGGCCGCATATAACGCAGGACCTGGACATATTGATGACGCAAGAGCTTTATGCAAGAAGAATGGACTTGACCCGAATGTGTGGAGATATAATGTTGAGGATGTTGTGTCTCACATGGGTGAGGTGAGCTATTACAATGACCCTGTGGTTCAACACGGATACTTCAGGGGCGAAGAGACTTATGACTATGTCACGTCTATCCGGACGAGATGGAATGAATATAAACGACTGACGAAATGATTCGCCAGTCGTTTTCTTATTGTGTGAGGCTTGTGTGACGTGATTGTTTTTTTCTCACTGTCGTATGTCAATACTAAAGATATCCTGCTTTCTCGAGTATTGGTATTATGTGTTTGGCAAGTCTACGCTTCGTGATTTTTTTCTCTGCATAATACTCATCCAATAGCGTTTCTTGCCCTTTCAGTATTTTTTCAATCAAATTGTCATCCAATAGCAGAACGTTTATGTTGTCTTTGAAATCTGTTCCTTGACTTATAACGTAGCATACTTGTTGCTTTTCTATTTGTGAGGCCATAACAGCTCCTCCAATGGCTCCGAACATGAAACCCATGGTACTGGCCTTGATGTTAGTTTCTTTGTCGCACATTCTATTAACGAAAAGAAGACTTCGTTCTCCGATTCGCCTGGCTTGCACATAGCCGTTTCCGAATGGAATCTTGTCATGTCTTAGGTTGCGGCAATTGATGTATGTGGTGTCATTGTGAACGACGGCGAACGCTTTTTTCTTGAGTACTTTGTCTGTCGCTTTGTCTCCTGTAGCTATCGTGAAATCATTGCCGCCCCACCATTTCTGACGATTCTTACTGCGACTGTCTAATATGACAGTGTCTATGGGTTGTCGCTGACCCGCGATGTACTCTTCGTAAGTGTTGTAATAATAGCTCTGGCTGGAAGCCCATAATGAATTGGCAAATAGTATTGTGTGTACTAATGCGTTTTTTAATGGTGAATTCATGTTTTTCCTTTTAGTTAATAGGTTTAGTGCACAAATGTAACTAATATTCATGAACTGTACAAACTGTTTGCTTACTTAGATGTCTTTTGGGATTTTTTTTGTACAAAATGAAGTTTGTTTTGTGCAGACGAGAACTGCATTTTGTCATTTGACAGATATGTTTTTTCTTTGCGGCATGAAACCAATTTTAACAATAACAGGTAGCGACTCTACTGGAGGGTCAGGTATTCAAGCGGACATAAAAACCATCTCGGAATTGGGTGAGTATGCCGTGACGGTAATCACGTCTATTACTGTTCAGACTACTCTGGGTATCTTGGATTTCTATGATGTGCCGTCTGAAGTCGTCGGTGGACAAATCGAGGCTGTGATGAATGACTTGCAACCGCAAGTGATTAAGATTGGTATGGTCAGAACGACAGAGACTCTGAACGTGATTGTTGAATGTCTGGAGAAATATAAACCTCGTTACGTCATTCTAGATACGGTGACTCAGTCATCAAGAGGAGATACGATTATTGACGAGACGATGGCTCTGTCCATAAAGAAGGTGTTGGCGCCTTTGTGTGATGTCGTTGTGGATAATGTGAACGGTAATACGCACGGACAGTCATGCTGGTTCTCAAGCTCGCTCGCATGTTATCTTAATCAAGGTCTTAGCCTGGACGTGGCGAAGACAAAGGCTGATGCGTACGTCAAGATGATGATGGCGAGATGTGACTCTCCAAAGGGACGCTGCGGCGAGTTGTATGAGGATTTTCTCAGCGAACTGCAAAAGCATTATAGACATGCCAGCGATGTGCATTTCTACGCTGAGTGCCTTAACGTGAGCAGTAGGTACTTGGCTCAAGTGACTAAACGGGTGTCTGGAAAGTCTCCTAAGAATATTATTGATGAGTTGTTGATACGCGAGATCGAGATTCAACTGAAATCGACTGACTATAATGTACAAGAGGTGGCTTATATGTTTGGATTCTCTTCACAGGCTCACTTTACTAAATTTTTTAAAAAACAGAAGGGAGTTAGCCCAAGTGAATATAGAAGATTGTTAAGATTATAATTGTAACTTATGAATGAGGTAAGACAAAAATTAAACAGAGAACTCGCACAGATGTTGAGAGGCGGGGTGATAATGGATGTTACAACACCTGAACAGGCGCGTATCGCTGAGGAGGCCGGAGCGTGTGCCGTGATGGCGCTTGAACGTATTCCAGCCGACATAAGAGCGGCTGGAGGTGTGTCGAGAATGAGTGACCCGGCTATGATTAAGGGAATACAGGATGCCGTGTCTATTCCTGTCATGGCAAAATGTAGGATCGGACATTTCGTCGAGGCACAGGTTCTTCAGGCTCTGGAGATTGATTACATTGATGAGAGTGAGGTGCTTAGCCCTGCCGATAATGTGTACCATATTGATAAGTCTGAGTTTGACGTGCCTTTTGTTTGCGGAGCAAGAAATCTCGGTGAGGCTCTCAGACGTGTGGCTGAGGGGGCGTCGATGATTCGCACTAAGGGTGAGCCGGGTACTGGAGATGTCGTGCAGGCGGTGACTCATATGAGGATGATGCAGGCTGAGATACGCTCCGTCGTTTCTAAAAGGAACGATGAACTGTTTGAGACAGCAAAGCAGTTACAGGCTCCGTATGAACTGGTGAGGTTTGTTCACGATAACGGATGCCTGCCTGTCGTGAATTTCGCGGCTGGGGGAGTGGCTACTCCTGCGGACGCTGCTCTTATGATGCAGTTGGGGGCTGAGGGCGTGTTCGTCGGTAGCGGAATTTTTAAAAGCGGCGACCCAGTGAAGAGGGCTAAGGCTATTGTGAAGGCTGTTACGAATTATAATGATGCTAAACTCATTGCTGAGCTTTCTGAGAATCTTGGAGAGGCGATGGTGGGCATCAATGAGAAGGAAATTGAACTGCTGATGGCGGAAAGGGGTGTCTGATATGAGAATTGCTGTGTTGGCGCTGCAAGGTGCGTTTAGAGAACATAGGGAGATGCTGAGACGTATCGGAGTGGAGTCTTTTGAGGTCCGACAGTGCTCTGATTGGATGTACCATAAGGATGGACTGATATTGCCTGGGGGAGAGTCAACGACTCAAGCGAGACTTTTACATGATTCCGGACTGTTCGAACTACTGAGAAATGATATTATACAGGGATTGCCTGTCTTCGGAACGTGCGCAGGCATGATATTGATATCTTCTTTACATCTTGCAACGATGTCTATCGATGTGTTACGTAATGCCTACGGACGACAATTGGGCAGTTTTCATACTGTCTCAGATATGGATGAGGTCGGTAATAATGTGCCAATGACGTTTATCAGAGCTCCTTATATAAGTGGCGTGAATTCTGAGGATTGTCATCCTCTGGCGTCTGTGGACGGACATGTGGTTGCCGCAAGGCAAGGTAGACAGTTGGTGACTTCTTTCCACCCGGAACTTGATAACGATTCTCGTGTGCACGAGTTTTTCATAGGTTTATGCAACGGTAATAAACGTTTTTAGAGTCGGTTCTATCGTGGATGTCTGATGACTTGCTAAGTATTTACCAGCGCGGTAATGTGGTCGAAGGTAAGGAGAGTGATTTAGACAGAGATGAGGACGGTCAGCCAGCCTACCACACCATGAATATGGATGACCACCTCGCTGAGGTTTGGGAGAATGCTCACGCGGCTCGGCAGGAGAAGTCCTTGCATGAGATGAGCCACAGCGTGAACACTCCGTCACTGAACGACTTGCGCACAGCCTATCAGACCGGCGGTTCTGTCGTCGCGGCTTTGGATGGCGAGTCACCGAGGGAAATGGGTGTGTCTGGCATCATAACCATGAAAGACGGCACTGTGCTTGTCGGCATAGCTCCTTTCACACGTGACAGGAGCGGCGAGCGGATACTCGATGAGGATAACGCAAAGATGATACCTTACGAGGATTTAGCGGCTCAGAACGACACGTTTTGGGACGGACAGAACCAGATGGGTGTAGAGGCCGAGGACGCTATGACTGATACCACAGACGAAAATGAAGATACGGAGACGGAAGAAGACTCTGCCAACATCAATGATAGTATTAACGACAATGAAGTGACCGATGAAAACCAAGGCGAAGAAGAATCAGGTACAGGCGAACCTCGTTCAAACATCACCACAGACGAGGACGGCGAGCAAGCTTTTCAACCGAACGTTCTTTGATGTGGCACAGACTCCTGACTTCATGAAAGACTTGGGAATCACAGGTGAGAAGTTCACGATAAGATACGGTGTGATATCACGTCACTTCGGGAAAGACGCTGAACATACTTTCACGGAAGATGTGTGGAAGAAATTGCCGCAAGCCATTCAGACTCCGTTTTCCATCACAAAATTTGAATGAGGTGATTACAATCGAAAAGGCAATTGAAATGAAACTAATTGTCGAATTTCCGTAGTCTTTATAATTATGAGGAAGTGACAGCAATGTCAGTCACTTTCTCATGTCTTATTTCTTTTTTATAAACTTTTTATTTAATGTCGTAAAAAAACAGTGTATGATTAAAAATGTTAGTAAAGAGTGGCTGGAGAGTGTACTCAAAATAGTTTTGGAGTTGGCAAAAACATTCCGGATTTCGGTATAACTCTTGATGATGATTATTTAGATTGGGAATATAGGAAAGACTTATCAGATTTCAAGTATGATGATGAGAAGAAAGAGTATTTTCTTGAATTCCATCTTGAATATAATCATGTGACTATACTGCATCTTGGTAAAAATGAAAATGAGGCGGCATTGAATATTATGAAGGAACTGATTTATATTGAGGCACATCATTATTATGGCCCAGATCATTATATGTATATGTCGGACCCAAAGCGTCATAGAATATTGAAGGGGGTTGATTCTCATGAGATAATGGAAAACCGGGTTAAATACTGTAATGAAATCGTGGAGAAGGCTTTTGAGAATATGCGTTGACACTGCCATGCCCCCAAAGAAATGCGCTATATAATAT
>CALCEL010000005.1 GCA_937900485.1 uncultured Prevotellaceae bacterium | reverse complement strand
AAGCAATATTCAGGAGGTCAGAATTGTTGTTGGGTAATGAGGCTTTGGATAGACTGCACGAGAAACGTGTCATACTCTTTGGTGTAGGTGGTGTCGGCTCATGGTGTGCTGAGAGTCTGGTACGCTCAGGCATTAGCAAGCTAACCATAGTGGACAGTGACCGTGTGTGTATCACAAACATCAACAGACAGTTGATGGCAACAACAAAGACAATAGGACAGGTAAAAGTCGATGCTTTATGTGAACGATTGCTAACCATCAACCCAGACGCAGAGATCACAGCTGTTCAGAAAATATTCACTGCAGAGACTGCTGACAGCTTTAACATCGACAGTTACGACTACATCATCGATGCCATCGACTCACTGAAAGACAAGCAGCTTCTCATCTTAATGGCGTGCCGCACCAAGGCGAGGTTTTACTCATCGATGGGCGCCGCGCTTAAGATTGACCCTACTCGCGTCCAGGTGGCAGAGTTCTGGAAAGTCAAAGGAGACCCGCTGGCACGCGCACTGCGTAAACGGTTCAAGCAGACGGGACAGATGCCTCGTCGCAAGTTTACATGTGTCTTTTCCGACGAGTTGTTGGAGAACAAAGGATACAACGCCACTTGCGGAACAGAGAAGTGTATGTGTCCGAAGACTAAGACAGGTCCTGGCGACCCGAAACTGCTCAATCACGAGTGGTGCTCGTCAAAAGCTCAGATTAACGGAACGTTGGCACACATCACTGCCATCTTCGGTTTCATGCTTGCCGGATTAGTAGTGAAAGACGCAGCTAAAAGAAAAAAGCCTTGCGACTAACAAAAATATGACAAAAAAGTCGTAACTTTATAATCTATTAATCAAACAATGCAGATATGAAAGTCATAAGCACACAGAAGGCACCTGCTGCCATCGGACCTTACAGTCAAGCCATCAAAGTCGGGAATCTTCTTTTCACCTCAGGTCAGATACCTATCAATCCTGCCACTGGAACGATTGTCGAAGGCGGCATAAAAGAACAGACTCGTCAGTCGCTCACAAATATTAAGGCTATCCTGGAAGAGGCCGGACTCACTCTGTCTGATGTTGTCAAGACCACTGTGTTCTTGGCAGACATGAATGACTTTGCAGACATGAACGGAGTATATGCGGAGTTCTTCTCTGAGCCATACCCTGCGCGCTCAGCAGTCGCAGTCAAGACACTGCCTAAAGGCGCGTCAGTCGAGATTGAGGTGGTTGCTGAAGTCAAGTGAGAAACATGCTACACTCGAGGAGAAGCTTCTCTCAGAACTGATTGAGGTGGTTGCTGAAGTCAAGTGAGAAACATGTAATCATAACTGACATAACGCAAAACACCACTGTCCGACAGGCATACAGAAGATAGTACAAACAGTATACAAGAATAGTCTGACATCTGCACCGCAAGTATATTATTCATCGCTTCATAAGTGCAGAAAGTCAGACTGTTTTCTTTATGTCAACTACATAGTACGTCGTCTCAATCGTAAACTTACACAAAAAAAATGCTGTCGCAACCAGACCCTTCTAAGTGAAAAACACATGTAATTTAACTTCACATTATACATATATTATAATAGATGTACATTAGTCACACAACAATCATACTGTAGTTTATAACAAAGTCCACAAGGAAAAGGCCATAGAACATTAGAGACTAAACACACTTTATTTTTATCGACTACAACATTTCAAACATAAAAAAATGTATCTTTGTATTACAAATCCTTCAAAGAAATACTAAAAAGACAGATGTCAGTACGTCAAGCCTGACATTTCAGAGATAAAAATCCATAATGAAAAACCTATTGTTAAGCGCAGCCATCGGCGATATTGCCGGTATGCCATATGAATTCAATGAAAGGACAAAAGACTATAACGCTGTCAATCTGTTACATCCGTCTAACACATACACAGATGACACCGTTTGCACCTTCGCATGTGCAGAAGCATTGCTGAAGGGATATGACATGGCTGAGACCTTACGTGACAGATGCCGCGCAGACATCCTTCGAGGCTTTGGAGGTCGTTTTCTCAGATGGCTGATGGCAAAAGAGACACAACCATCTTATCATTCATACGGCAATGGCAGCGGAATGAGAGTCTCAGCCGCCGGCTCTATGGCAAGGAACAGCGAGGAGTGTATCGAGCTCGCCACAAAGACTGCTCTTCCCACACACGACCATCCGGAGGGAATAAAAGGAGCTGTGGCCACAGCACTCGCCATACACCATGCAATGTCAGGCAAGGACAAGTCATTCATCAGGCGGCATGTCCTCGACGAGTACTATCCGAAATGGTCTGGACTTACGTATGAAAACATCAAACAAGACTATGACTTTGACGTCTCATGCCAACGTTCCATTCCTGCTGCACTCATCGCATTCCTGGAAAGCAAGGACTACTCTGACTGTCTTCGTCTGGCCATCGCGTTAGGAGGAGACGCAGACACACTCGCCGCCATCGCCGGACCAATAGCGTACGCCTTCTACAAAACCATACCCGATGAGCTTATCATCAACGCCAAGAAGAAACTACCCGAATGGATGATACAAATGAATAAGGATTTTGACGAATATGTCAATAATAACAGATAATACATATAACATGACAAGGACGACACGAATAATAACAATAATACTTTTTGTCATACTCCACTTCAGTTGTGAGCACGCCAACGCTTCCGAATACAAGCAACTGACGAGTTTGCCAACAGTTTATATAGAGACGGAAGGACAACAGACCATCAACAGCAAGGAGAATTATCTGACATGCCGTCTCATCATGGTAAACGGAAAGGAGCAGAGAGTCTTTGACAATGTTCAGATTCGCGGACGCGGCAACTCCACCTGGTATAAGTCAGAGAAGAAACCCTATCGTCTGAAGTTTCCTATACCTTGTCGCCTACTTGGTGAGCGGTACGCCAACGCACGCGTCTGGACACTGTTAGCCAATCACGGTGACAAGACACTTATCCGTAATGCGCTGACCCACGACCTCGGACGCTTCGTGGGACTACCCTTCTGTCCGGCGTCAGTCTTCATCGATCTCTATGTCAATGGTGAGTATGTCGGCAACTATCAGGTCAGCGACCAGATTCAGGCCAATTCAAAACGTGTGCCGATAAACAAGAAGAACGGATGGTTATTGGAGACATCCGGAAAGTGGAACATGGAACGTAACCATTTCACCACAACTGGCGGTATGACATATAACGTCATGAATCCAAAGACCAAGAATCTTAATGAGACCAAGCTGAATTATATAAGACTATGGATGGAGAAGATGGAGAGTGCCATCTTCTCAGAACATTTCACAGACACTATCTGCGGATACCGAGCATATATTGACTGTGAAAGTCTTATCAAGTGGTATGTGGCGTCAGAGATTACGGGCAACCTCGACGCCCTACTCAGCGTATACATGCATAAGGAAGACGGGGACGGACGAATCAAGTTCGGCCCGATGTGGGACATGGACTTCGCCTATGACAGGAGTGGCGAGTATAGTCTGGAGAAAGACATGGAGGCTTTCGCCGACTTTCACGACCGTCCGTTCCAGAGAGTCATCCAGCGACTATGGCAAGACCCGTGGTTTGCCAAAGCCTGCCATGACAAACTCGAGACGTTGGTGTCAGACGGACTTGTCACATACCTTGACGAACATATAGACAGTCTGAGCAAGGTAATAAAACATTCACGTAAGCAGAATTTCAGACGTTGGTCAATCAGCGAACCGGTCTATCCATGGGAGAGATCACACTACCACAAGTCATACCGCCCATATATAAATGACCTGCGACATTTTCTGCGAATCCACATACCATACCTGAGACAACGATTCAAAGAATTATCCGAAACGAGGAAACAGATAGACAATTGCGAGGTGAAACAGTCAAAACACGAAACATCTGTTAGCTAATTATGAAAATATTCATAAATTTGTATCACAAAAAATATGTCATATAAACAAGGATAGCAATCAAATGAAAAGAAATTTATACGTTGGAAAGACAGCAGGCTCATTCTTTCTGGTTTTGTTCACCATGCCTTTGGGTCACGCTCTGATGCTACTCATGGAACACTTCATGGAACCTACCGCCCTCCACTACTCCGCATTCTTTATGGGATTTATCGGACTCTTAATCACCGTTTACGGCATCTTCGTCAAGGGTGACACCCGACAGACGATCTTAGGACTGTGCGGAGGATTATTGTTCTGGACCGGATGGGTTGAGTTTCTTTTCGGATACTATGCACAACGTTATGGCGTGCACTGCGACCTTGTCGGTAACGGAGTGGTAACGACGACAACAGAATATGTGAACGGCATCGCTGTCAACCACAAATATCTCATCAACGGCACACCGATAGAAGAGTTCACACGCGCGGAGTTGAAACAGATACGAGGCTCACGCCCTGAATACCTCATCATGCCATCCTCATTCGGTTTTTTCATGATGTTCGCACTCATATACATCTGCTGCTTACGTACAGGATGCTACGCCATCAACTGGTGTCAGAAAATCATGTTCCGTGACCGTCGTAACATCGTTGTGGCAAAACCAATGACACGCCACGTGAGCATCGTGACATTTATGCAGCTGAACACCATGATGTGGGCACTCTACCTTGTCCTTATGTTCTGCTACGACCCCGTGTTCCTCGGTGACGACCACCCCGTAACTTTCGCCGTGGCGGCAATATGTCTGACCGGTTCTTTCTTCATGCTCCGTAAACAGGTACATCTTGGAGCTTGGGGTGCTAACATACGCATGTCCATCGCAACTGTGATTGTATTCTGGACATTTGTAGAGGTGATGGGACGTAACCATTTCTTCAACGAAATATGGGTCGCTCCACTTGAACACCAGAAAGAAATGTGGACTGTCCTTGCAGCATTCGTCGTGTTAATCATCATACTGTTCACCAAAAACAGAAAGAAAGAAGGAGCATAAGACATCATACTCATCACGTTTGACACACCAATGAGGCATGTTATATGTTAGTGATGTCAAGGTGTATTCACCAAACAAAAAAAGGGCTACGTCACTCACCTTGCGAGGGAGGCGGTCGTTCACCTCGGTGTATTCACCAAACAAAAAAAGGGCTACGTCACTGCACTCCAGCGTGCCGAAGGTCTCGCTCTCGGTGTATTCACCAAACAAAAAAAAGGCTACGTCACTGTAGTGTAGCGTCTTAACCAGTTAAAATAACTTTTCACATCTTCAGAGAACGCAGATTCACGTTCTTTTGAATGCAACATGATTGAATCTTTCAACCAGATAACTATAGAACACATCAGCACATTTATATGGATCTCCGACAGATTCCTTTCCTGAAAACTCCTTCATAAAGCAATTGCTTTTCAGTTCCGCAATGTTATGAGTGGAAAACATAATCTTCCGTTCGAATGGCAGCGTTTCAAAATCCCGTATGTCCGGCTCTGTACAACGGTTCTGGTCCATTCCAATCACCAGCAGATTGTTAAAATTCACTCTGGCAGCCCTGCGATACCATTTCGAGGCAGCCTCCTCTTCTGTATAATAATGCAGAAAATGAATCTCCACCTTTCCGTCCAGTAGCCCTATTGGATACCAATGATGCGTAATGCTCCTGTCAGCCCTGCGCTCATCGCCCAGCGGATATTTCGAGTGTTCCACAAACTCTATCTTCGCCTCTTTCAGATAATACTCCAGGTGACGCAGAAACTCTATATAGTCCGGGAACATGAAGTACAGTCCCAATGTGGGAGAGTTATACTCCATCTTCAAGTCCTGCATGATGCGACCCGCAAAACAATTACTGGAGATAATACTAAAATCCCCCCCAACCAGCTGAGCCAACGCCGGAATGTACTGCTTCCTGCGCTGGTACTGCCTCCAGTTGTTGATGCCATCCTTCACGCTTACGACCCATCTGCCTACAGCATTCCGCTTGATGGCTCTTTTCAGATAACGTGTGTCCATATTTTATGTTTTTTCACTAGTGATTAAAGTCATTGATTAGCTTCCTGCAATACATCCTTCACTCTGACATGAATCTACAAATCTCCCCTGATTCGTGCCTTTCTGGTGGAAAAAATAGGGTTCACTGTGCACGATTTCTTGCAGATGTGGGGAAATGCGGGGAAGTTTTTGAAAATAAAAATCGCTAAACCTCTTATTTATAGAGGTTTAGCAATCATTTTCAAGTTTAACTCGTACCCAGAGCCGGGATCGAACCGGCACATCTTTCGATATTGGTGTTTGAGACCAACGCGTCTACCGATTCCGCCATCTGGGCATACACTGTCTGTCGGTAGTGAAACGGTCACTTTTCCCGTTTGCGAGTGCAAAGGTATGAGTTTTTTTAAAAACCACAAATTTTTTTGAAAACATTTTATACCTTTGTGGGTAAAATACATGAAAATGAAAAAAATCATTGAACTACTTAAAGACAAGAAGCGTCTTTGGCATATCATTTTCGAGTCGGACGATGTGCCAAGCCGTACTTTCGACATCGTCGTCATGTTCGCCATCATAGTGAGCATAGCGTGTGCCATGTTGGAAAGCTCGCTCCACGTTGACGACTTCTCGATAAACTCGATATTCCATCAGGAGATGACTGTGACTGGCATTATAAAGATTATCATTATCGTCATGGAGTACATCCTCTCGATACTGTTCACCGTGGAATATGTCCTACGAATATACTGTTCACCGGTCAAGCGCAGCTACATGCTCAGTTTCTTCGGTCTGATAGACCTCATGGCGACGGTCCCTCAGTTGCTGAGCATCTTTTTCCCGGCGTTACGCTACATGTCACTCATGCGTGCGTTCCGACTCATAAGGATATTCAGGGTTTTGAAACTCTTCGCTTTCATCAACGAAGGATATGTGCTCCTCATGTCCATCAAGCAAAGCATGACAAAGATAATAGTCTACTTCCTGTTCGTCATATCTCTTGTCATCGTCATAGGAACACTAATGTTCATGATTGAGGGAGGCGTTCCCGGCTCTCAGTTCAAGGACATACCGACAAGCATCTACTGGGCCATCGTAACCCTGACCACGGTGGGATACGGCGACATAACGCCGGTGACCAGCTTGGGACAATTCCTGTCGTCACTGGTCATGATACTCGGCTACACCATCATTGCCGTGCCAACAGGTATAGTGTCGGCATCAATAATTGACGAGACAAAGAAAAGGGGCGTCAACGGACGCTGCCCGCGCTGTGACAGGAAGACGGACCTGCACGCCAACTACTGCAAGTACTGCGGTGAGAAACTGAAATGAACACTTTAGTAACAAACCAAAAGATAAAATGAATCGACTAGTCACCACCTTAATCTTTACGATTAGCGAACTGTGTATCGTCACACCTTCCATGGCACAATACACAGAGAGAGGAGAAGAGAACAAAAAGCAAAACGCTCCCTTGTCCGACTTCGCAGACATGAGAGAACAACTGTTCAACTTCGGATGGAAATTCAAGGCCGGCGACACTGACAACGCCAGCTCACCGGACTTCGACGACTCAGGCTGGAGAACACTGGACCTGCCGCATGACTTTCAGTTTGAGATGCCGTGGGTCGAGGGAGACAAAAACGACAAGAACTACAAGGGACGCGGCTTCAAGGAGATGGGAGACGCATGGTACCGCAAGGAGTTTGACATGCCAGAGTCATGCCGTGGCAAGCGTGTCACTCTTGACTTCGGAGGCATAATGTACTACGGCGACGTATACGTCAACGGCAAGCAGGTGGCAAGCACGGAGTACGGATACATAGGTTTTGAGGCTGACATAACTAACGCCGTACGCTACGGTGACAGGAACGTGGTGGCGGTATACGCTAACACGGGTAAGAAGAACGGTTCACGATGGTATACCGGAGGCGGACTCTTCCGTGACGTCAAGCTGAGGGTGAGCAACGACACACGTATAGCCAGACACGGACTGTACGTCACGTCTGCGCCACAAGGTCATATCGTGCGACCTGACCACCTGAACGCGCAACGTATCAACATCGACCCTCTGAACCCGCAAGGCGGCAACCCTGAAGGCGCATGGGACGTGCTCATACAAATGCAGATAGTCAACTGGCAGAAACACAACCTGTCACTGAGAGGTGTGCTGAAAGACGCCGAGGGGCATGTCATCGGCACAGCACAGTGCGGAATGCCGGACCACACGAAACAAAACAACACTGAGGTGGCGCTGCCGTTCATCACGGTAAACACACCAAAGCTGTGGTCACCAGACACACCTTATTTATATACTGTCGACGCAGTGGTGATGGAAGACAGCGTCGTGATAGACTCCGCGTCGACAAAAATAGGACTCAGAACGATAGAATACTCTCCGGAGTTCGGCTTCAAACTTAACGGCAAAAAGACGTTCCTGAAGGGAATAGCCAACCACCACGACATGGGAGCCTTGGGCGTCGCCGCCTTCGACGACGCTGTCAGACGTGAGTTCATGCAACTCAAGTCGTTCGGCTTCAACGCCGTCAGATGTTCACACAACCCTTACTCTGAGAATTTCTGCAAGATTGCAGACGAGGTGGGAATACTCATCGTCGACGAGCTTATCGACAAATGGTCCGACAAAGAGTACTGGGGAGGACGTAAGCCGTTCATGCAGCTGTGGCAGGACCTCATACCTGAATGGGTCAAACGTGACCGTAACAGCCCGTCAATAATACTATGGAGCCTTGGCAATGAGTTGCAGACCATCGAGGGATGGTCAGGATACAAGACTAACGACTGGGGAATAACGACGTATCGCATCTTCGACCAAATGCTCAAACGTTACGACCGTACACGTCCGACAACAGTTGCTATGTTCCCGGCGAGAGCGGGCGCTCAGCGAGGCACGCCAGACTTCAAGACATACCAGATACCACCGGAGTTGGCTTGCGCCACAGAGGTGAACTCATTCAACTATCAGTGGGACGCTTACCCTGGTTACTACGCGTACAAGCCGGACCTCATACTCTTCCAGAGTGAGGCAGTGACCAAGCAGCTGCAACAGCCATACTACGGCATGGACCAGCAGAGAGGCGTTGGACTGGCATGGTGGGGAGCCATAGAGTATTGGGGAGAGAGTGACGGCTGGCCTAAGAAGGGATGGAACTACTCCTTCTTCAACCACACCCTCGAGCCTTACCCACAGGCTTACCTCATCAAGAGCTGCATATCTCCCGACACACCGGTGACATACATAGGAGTGGTCGACGGCCAAGGAGAAAGCAGACTCTGGAACGACATCAAGGTCGGCTCAGAACGAATCAACAGGAACTGGAACCAGGAGAAGAATAAAAGGATGACTGTGATGACTTACACCAACGCAGACGAGGTGGAGCTTGTCTACAACGGACAGTCACTGGGAACACAAAAGAACGACACCACCGACATATCCAAGCGTAACATAATAAAGTGGTCTGTAGACTACGGAAACGGAGGACAGCTGGTGGCTGTTGGACGCACCGACGGAAAGACAGTGTCGAAGGACATGATAGAGACACCCGGCGCGGCCATAGGACTGCGAATAGAGGTGGAGAAAAGCTGTCCATCAGACATACACGCCAACAAACGAGACATGAAAATGAGTCATGACGGCATGTCACTGAGATACCTGAAGATTTATGCAGTGGACTCCAAGGGTAGAAAAGTGACAAACGCCACGGACAAAGTCACAGTCAAAGTGTCCGGCGCCGCTGAACTTGTGGCGATAGACAATGGCGACCACTACACTAACGACCTGTTCCACGACGTGAACACCAAACAGATGCAGTCGGGATACATGCAAGCCATAATACGCGGCAAGCGCACAGAGGGCAAGGTAAACGTGGAAGTCAACTCACCGACACTGAAATCAGCGAAAGTCACATTCTAACTCGTAAGTATACATGTCAGGCATAAATCGAACTGTTGATTTATGCCTGACTATTTTTACAGATTATCACGTTTACTACTATGTAAGTGTCAGAAAATAGTACGATTCTGACAAAATGTTAATTTGATTTAAAAATAAAAACCTTACTTTTGCACTCGCTTTGAATGCAATATGAACAGGTTATATATATATTTTCAAGAAATGAGAAAAAGAAACATTTTGATTGCCGCGTCGTCTGCGTTATTCACATGCGCAATCGCGTCAATGCCTTTGTATCTCAGTGACCTGACCGGAGTCACAGCGTCAGACAACGGCAAGTCACTCACATCAGTGAAGAGAAACGCAAAAGGCGAGTCGACAGACATCACGTCCGATTACATCACCAACGCATCCTTCGAGTCAGACAAGGTAAGCAGTCTCACCTACGACAGCGGACGAGGCGCCTATGTTGCCACGTCAGTCACGGGATGGACATTCGACAATATCTCCAACACCGGCTTCGGCGTGTCAAGAATCATGACAAGCAACGCCACAGCCACCGACAACGGATTTGGCGCACCGGGCACACCGTCAGACGGAGACAACATGCTCTACGTGCGTAACGCATGGACGTCAACGACATCAAAGGTCTACCAGACAGTGACGCTACCAGCTGGCAGCTATGAGCTGACTGTTGACTACAAATGTATATCAGGCTCATCAAGCCACGCCGTTCAGCTCTACGCCGGCTCAGAGTCTACAAGCATGACCATCAGCTCATCCATGCCATCATGGACGACAGCGAAGCTTGACTTCGACTTAGAGAACGAGACGACGGTGAACATCGGTATCAACATCAGCTTCAGCAACGCCTCCGGACTGTCAGTCATCGTAGACAACTTCAAACTCTACGACACGGGAGACGCGGACGCGACAGAGGAGTACGTACCGACAGAGAACGACGTGACATCGTACACAGAGGGTACAGTCACTGCCGACTTCGTGTCAGAGGCTGACATGAAGGAGGACCTTCTCCAGATGTTGGCAGACTTCACCCCTTACATGGTCAACAACTGGTTCAGCTGCCAGTACCCGAACAGCATCAACGAGGAGTGCGGTTATTTCCTCGGCGAGAACTCAGGAGGCAACAACGAGCAGGGCGTGAGACACAACGCAGACTTCTCCATGATATGCGCTTTCCTCGCCAAATATGCTAAACCTGCAGGCATCACACTTCCTTCAGGCATAACATACGACCAGCTGGAGTCTATGGCAATGAAGTCACTCGTCTTCGCCTACTCCACACACAAAGCAAACAAACTTAAGGTATGCTCAGGCAACAACTACTGGGGTTCAGTATCCACATCAGACTACACATGGGAGTCAAGTCTCTGGGCCATGTCAGTGGCATACTCAGCCTTCTTCCAGTGGGACAACCTGACCACAGCTCAGAAAGGCTACCTCGAGGCAATGCTGAAAGCAGAGTGTAACTACGAGCTAAACAGAAGTATTCCTACAGGATACGCTGGAGACACCAAAGCAGAGGAGAACGGATGGGAGGCAGACATCCTTGCCGCCACACTCGGACTCTTCCCTAATGACGCCCTGGCATCTCAGTGGTTTGAGCGTATGCGTGAGATGGCAGTAAACTCATACTCACACCCTTCTGACGTCAACAACACAAACGTCATCGACGCATGGTACAACAACAAGACTGTTGCCGACATGTACAAGGGACAGAACCTGTACTACGACTACACACTGCAGAACCACAGTTACTTCCATACATCATATCAGAATGTCGTTCAGCAGGAGTTAGGTGAGGCAGCGTTGGCACTGGGCATGTTCCAGAGAGGTCTCAACGGCACAGAGACATGGAAGAGCAACGCGTTGATGCATCACAACCAGGAGGTACAGGACAACGTGCTCAACTGGCTGGCGCTTGCCGACGGTGAGCTTGCCATGCCTAACGGCAACGACTGGTCAATGTTCCTGTACGACCAGATCACGTCATACTCTACCCTCGCATGTTTTATGAGAGATCCTAACGCCTTACTTCTTGAGAACCTGGCATACAAATACATCAAGGCTCGTCAGAAGACGACTACCGACGGTTCATGGCTGCTGCGCGCCGACGTTGGCTCAAGACGTATGGGAGTGGAGGCACACCGTGTCATGATGACATACCTTATGCACGAGTACGCTTCCACAGCAGACCTCACGCCGACCGACTGGAACACATTCCGTCAGGCACACTCTGAGGCTCGTCTGATAACATGTCAGAACATCGTAAGAGCATACACAGGCTACCGTTTCTCAACATTCTCATGGAGCAGCGGACTCGGAAGCTACACAGGCTACTTCGCCGCCAACTCTGTGGACAAGAACAAGATCGTCGTTCCTTACCGCGCCAACAACACAGGAAACTTACTTGGTTGGTATGAGGTTAGCGGCAAGAGCACCAACGCGACACCTGTTGTCTCAGGAGTGTACCAGCTGAAAGGTGACGGATATGTCATGAACGGAGAGATCAACACCAACGGCTCAACGCTGAACAACAGATTCGCCATCTACTCCACTCCGTCTAACGCCATCATATACATCGACTACGTGACGGCAAACAGCAGCGCCACCATCACTGCGGAGAAAGGTGGTCTGCTCGCCATCTCTACTGACGAGTTCACGAAACTCACCAGAACACTGTACTATGACGCCAACAACGGCTCAGGCAACACTAAACGTATACACACAGACGGTTCATCATTCACTAAGTTCAGCTCTTCATGGGTGAACATAGACAATGAACTTGGAGTGGTAGGCAAAAACGACAAAGAGATAGGCTTCGGTGACAGAGGACAGAACAACTCCATCTACACATCAAAACTCTATCCTATGTACAGCAACAAATCACGCTCAGTCAGCAGCGGTGACGTCGTTGACGCAAGAAACCTCGTCTACTATAG
Source organism: uncultured Prevotellaceae bacterium (assembly GCA_937900485.1). Classification (GTDB taxonomy): domain Bacteria; phylum Bacteroidota; class Bacteroidia; order Bacteroidales; family Bacteroidaceae; genus Minthosoma. Next base: position 2,442 of record CALCEL010000005.1, on the reverse strand, counting down.
CCTCACGGACACCACACTCACTAAGGAGTTCGCTGAGAAGCTCACAAGCCTCAGAGACATGTTACCTGCAGGATGGAACGGTATCATAGCTCCAGACAATGAGTGTCCTTACTTCATAGCAAGTAACTTCAAGGGCGAGACAGAGACCACACTGAATAACGTGTCATACAACGGACTCGCTCCTGTTTTCTATGAGTCAACGACAATCGCTGACTGTAAGTCAACAGTGACACTCAACGCCAACCAGAACACCTCCGTGGCACAACCATTGCGTGTGTTTGTGAACGGCGGCGACATCACAGCTTACCTCGAGGACGACACTACCGTTTACGTGAAAGCCACAGCCGACACAAAGCCGGTTGTTTACATCGACAACATTGCCACCAAGGTCAGTCTCAACGCTGATGAGACAATAAAGCTTTACAAGGACAAGAGCGGAAAGGTACAGTACGAGTATGTCGAGTCAACAACGAACAGCTCAACAGACTGTACAGGTTACATCGTCAATCCATCATTCGACGGCAACAGCAGCACAGGATGGAATGGCAGCCCGTCTGTCAACTACAACTGCGCTGAGAAATGGAACACCACATTCAACGTGTACCAGACAATAACAGGACTGAAGGAGGGTCAATACCAGATCACATGTCAGGGGTTCTACCGCTCTGGCGGATATAACGCCGCCGCAGCGTCACGCAGCGCAGGCAATGAGTCACTCAACGCCTACCTGTATGGCAACGACAACAGTGTGGCACTGCAGAGCATCTTCACAGAGGCCAACACACTGGGAGCCGTGGGAGTCAAGACAAGCGCATACGGCTACGTGCCAAACACTATGGAGCAAGCCTCAGTGTATTTCAACGAGGGACTGTACGAGAACACGCTGATCTGTGAGGTCGGCAGCGACGGAGTACTCACTCTCGGTGTCAAGAAGACCACCACAATCTCTGATGACTGGGCTATCTTCGACAACTTCACACTGACATACCTCGGCAAGAACATCACACTCAACGACGGAGAGGACTATTCCGCCACATCCGCTGAGCAATACGACAACGTGTCATACGTGCGCACTTTCAACAACACGGAGTGGCAGTCTCTTTACATCCCCTTCTCCATATCATATGACGACTGGGCCGACAACTACGACGTGGCAATAATCAACGATGTCAACATGTATGACAATGATGAGGATGGCACGGTGGACGAGACAGAGATTGAGCTGCTGATGAAGAAAAGCGGGCAGACAGACGCCAACACTCCATACTTCATCAAGTCAAAGACCACAGGCACTAAGACTATCTCTGCTGAGAATACCACATTGTACCCTGCGGAAACTAATCAGCTGGAGTGTTCCTCCACATCAACATCATTCACCTTCACAGGTACATACTCAGGTGTGGACGGACAGACAATGTACGACAATCACTATTACGCCATGAGCGCGGGATCGTTATGCTCCGTGGCAAACAACACGGTCTCTCTCTCTTCCTACAGATGGTACCTCAACGTGGAGACAAAAGCTAACGCATTAGTCAGGAACACTTTTAACAACCCGTCAAAGATCAGACTGCGTGTGATTGGAGAGGACGAGGCCAACAGCATCTCGGGTGTCAACGTGGCAGAGACTTCGGATAAGTGCTTCACCATAGACGGTCGTCAGTTGAGTGACACGGAAAACCTGAAGCCAGGTATGTACATTAAAAATGGTCGTAAATTAATCATTAAATAAACATGAGAAAGAACAACTATTCTAAACCAAACATTTGGTTAGCGGACACCAAACTGAGAACATCGCTTCTCGCAGGTAGTGTCAGTGATAGCGATCCAAGCAACTCATCATCCGACAAGACAAAAATACCTTTCGATCCGACTAAAACAGCCACATCATTAGACTGATCAAGGTTTATGATGTATGTAATGACTTAAGTTTATCATTAAACATCAATAATTTACGCATCTCAATCTCACAGGAGTATTGAGATGCGTATTTTTGTCTGACACTATCGCCTGACATACAGGAGAAGGCAAAAACGTATTTCCCCCACTCTGCTGCGACGCGCATAATTCCCTTACCATTTCGCACTTTTTCATTGTTCGAAACTCCTCTTTTTTTCGTTGACACGTGACAATGAAAAAATGACTTCCGGAATTTTATCATGTCTTATTCCTTGAATGAAATTCTAAGGTTAGGACGTTGAAAAATTCAGGTTAGGATTTTAAAATTCTCAGACCTGCGTATAGACCACAACCTAACCTGAGAATTTCAAAAAGGAGATACAAGTTTTTTAGATACCTTGTATTAACATTATCAGCAAGTTAACCTATATTTTATCAAAAATAGGCATAGGAAATTTCGTTACACTTCAAATTGTCCGTTATTCCACCCGAGGTGCCCCAACTTGCGAACCTCTGCCAGCATAGAGGCTTCTATTTCACGCA
>CALCEL010000004.1 GCA_937900485.1 uncultured Prevotellaceae bacterium | reverse complement strand
AATTCTCAGGTTAGGTTGTAGTCTATACGCAGGTCTGAGAATTTAAAAATCCTAATCTGAACTTTTCAACGTCCTAACCTAAGATTTTCAGACTCCGAATAAGACATGAGAAAAAACAGAAAAGCATTTTTCCGTTGCTTCGTGTCAACGGAAAAAGAGGAGTTTCGGACATTAAAAATTGGAGGTACAGATAGGAAATCCGGTTAGCTTTTCTACCGACATACAGAAGGTGCGATTTATGCTTAGCGGACTTCATTTTTTCTTAAACCTGCACATCATTATTTGAGACAGAGCGCAGAACACAAGGGAAACCTCAGTACATAATTGTGCCGTCGAGTCTGCATATCAACATAACCTACCTCATTTCACGTTTAATGTAGAGTTATTATAATTGAAGAGTGAGGCATAATATGGTGATGTGCCTTTCGTAAGTTTTACGTATTTTTGTTGAAGAATCAAGGTAAAGATAATCCAGAGCATTCTTAGGAAAGCCGGAGATATTCACAACACAGCCATTAATAGAATAATAACAAAGTGACCAGGTTTATGATACGCATATTGTTCATCTTGACGATGACGTTTTGCTTCTTTGGCTCTGAAACTGAAGCCAAAGAGCAGTATTGTCGCGACAAGGCTGGACTGAAATATGAGAAACTGACAAAGCGAAAGGATGGATGGCAAAAACAAGTGATTGACCATTCTCAGTCCCTTGTAGGAACCATATCAGAGTCCGTCCCCATGTCACACAGCATATCTTCCTCACGTTCACATCGTGTGCTGCCGACACATGGTGGCAGAGCGTCAAACCCGCAGGGAAGATGGGCTAAAAGCGAGTCATTTAACCCACATAAACACCATTTCCTGCTGTTGCGCCGATATCACCTGTCGTATCTGGCAACGGCTTCGTCTCCACTCATCCGTTATGTGATAGCGTTGAGACGGTTTCTTTGTTAGTGACACATACATAAATATTATTATTGAACAGGATGATGCTTGTCACGGGATTCACAGGAGCATTCATTTCCAACACGGGTACTGTCGCACTGATGTTGCCGATTGTCGTGTCGATGGCAAATGCGGCCGACGTAAGTGCCCGCCGGCTGCTCATGCCGCTGGCCTTTGCCAGTTCGTTGGGCATCATGACTCTCATAAGCACTCCGCCCAACCTTGTCATTGACGAGACATTACGCGAGGCGGACTTCCCCGCACTTGGCTTCTTCTCGTTTCTGCCCGTCGGCCTCATCTGTCTTGCCGTGGGTATCATCGTGTTATTACCGCTTACCCGATGGCTGTTGAAGGACAAGGACGCTGGTAACAATGAAAGAAAGCAGCACGGCAAATCACTCAACCAGCTTGTGCGCGAGTATGGCATTGCCGAAAGCGTGTGCCGTGGCATCGTGGCCAAAAGCTCACCGGTGATAGACCGAACCATAGCTGAGCTAGACATACGTATGCGTTATGGACTCACCGTCCTTGAAGTGCGCCGCGAGCGAAGTCACATTCCTATGTTCACTGGTGTGGGCAATAAGTTTCGTGACATATCGCAGACCGTGGCGACCCCCGACGTGATATTGCAGGAAGACGACATTATCTACCTCTCGGGAACGAAGGAACAGGCTGCCCGCTTTGCGGCGGAAGGCGGACTGGTGCTGTCGTCAGAGAACAACGGTCTCGACTTCTACGACATTGGCATGGCGGAGCTCTTGCTGCTTCGTCAGTCCAAGTTCGTTGGACGCAAGCTTCAGGAAGCAGGATTCCGCTCCAAGTACAGCATCAACGTGCTTGGCGTGCGCCGCGGCAGTGAATATCTACGTGAGAACCTGGCGGACATCAAGATGCATGAGGGTGATGTGCTACTCGTTCAGGGCACATGGACTAACATAGGACGTCTTTCCAACGACGAGGACTATTGGATTGTGCTTGGTCAGCCTTTGGAGGAGGGCGCACGAGTCACTCTCGACTACAAGGCACCATTGGCGGCGCTCATCATGGTCGCCATGATTTGCATGATGGTTTTCGAAAGTATCCCAGTAGCCCCAGTCACGGCAGTACTCGCGTCATCCATCCTTATGATTCTCACAGGATGTTTCCGTAGTGTGGAAGCAGCCTACAAGACCATAAACTGGGAAACCGTTATACTTATCGCAGCCATGATGCCTATGTCTGTAGCCCTCGAAAAAACTGGAGCATCAGCCTATATGGCTCATACACTTGCTCAGAGTCTCGGCAACTGGGGACCGCTCGCATTGTTGGCAGGCATCTACTTCACCACGTCCTTTCTCACCATCTTCATATCCAACACCGCCACGGCAGTCCTAATGGCACCCATTGCCATGGCGTCGGCACAGTCGGCACACGTCAGTCCCGTGCCGTTGCTCTTTGCCGTCGCTGTCAGCGCAAGCATGTGTTTCGCATCTCCTTTCAGCACCCCACCCAACGCCTTGGTCATGAAAGCGGGACGTTACACGTTCATGGATTATGTACGCGTAGGTTTGCCGCTGCAGATTATCATGGGCATCGTGATGATCCTTGTGCTGCCGTTGCTCTTTCCTTTTTAGTTGACGAGGCAAATCTCATCAACACCATTCCATGTATACTCTTTTGTTGCACGACCGTCATCAATCTTGCATACATGAACCATTACGGGAAGACTCCAGCACAACGAAAGTCACTGCAGGCACCCCCTATCTCGATTTTGGCTCATCACCCGGGACCGACTCACCTACCATTGTTAATGGGGACACTCCATCAGATGTGACAGTTGTCAACGGCGTTATCAAAGACCATGTATCTATTGCTTTCGTTCAGACTGAACATTGACGTGAAAATTTTGTGTCCACGGAGTTACGAAGAACTCTGCGACCACAAAACACATCTCATTAGGGATGGTTACGTTACAGACATTTCTGTAAACATGGTCGGGGGAAAAGGGCATAAGCGCAGGATAGAGAACAAAAAAGCCGAGTCCTTGTAAGACCCGGCTTTTTCATATATGTGACTATTGCACAAATCAGTTGTTCTCTGGACGGAGCTGACGAACCACCTCAGCAGTGCGCCACATCTCAGAGTCATGAAGAGCAGCTAGCTCCTTCTCAAGTCCGACGCGATAGTCAGGCTTAGAGTTAGCGTCGATAGATATCTGAGCCTCGTTACCACTCTTGACAGAGTTGTAGAGTTTCTCGACAACAGGCTTGATAGCGTCGTGGAAAGGACCCATCCAATCAAGAGCACCACGCTGAGCTGTTGTAGAGCAGTTAGCGTACATCCAGTCCATACCCTTCTGTGCGAACAATGGCATAAGAGACTGAGTCAGCTCCTCCACTGTCTCGTTGAACGCCTCAGATGGAGTGTGTCCATTCTCGCGGAGCACCTCATACTGAGCGAGGAGAAGACCCTGGATAGCGCCCATAAGTGAGCCTCTCTCACCTGTAAGGTCTGAAGTTGCCTCACGTTGGAATGTAGTCTCGAAGAGGTATCCAGAACCAATACCGATACCGAGAGCGAGGGTACGGTCAAGGGCCTTGCCTGTAGCGTCCTGGTATACAGCATAAGAAGAGTTCAAGCCACGTCCCTCGAGGAACATAGTACGGAGAGAAGTACCAGAGCCCTTAGGAGCTACCATGATGACGTCAATATCCTTCTGTGGCACGCAGCCAGTGCGGTCGTTCCAAGTGATAGCGAAACCATGAGAGAAATAGAGAGCCTTACCTGGAGTCAGATACTGCTTGAGTGTTGGCCATACAGACATCACAGCCGCATCAGAGAGAAGACACATGATGATAGTACCTTTCTGAGCAGCCTCCTCGATAGAGAAGAGAGTCTCACCTGGCTTCCATCCATCAGCGATAGCCTTCTCGAAAGTCTTACCCTGACGCTGGCCCACGATAACGTTGAATCCGTTGTCACGAAGGTTACAAGCCTGACCAGGTCCCTGTACACCATAGCCAATAACTGCGATAGTCTCATCCTTGAGTATCTCACGAGCTTTATCGAGCGGGAACTCCTCACGTGTCATTACCTCTTCGATAACGCCACCAAAATTCATTTTTGCCATTTTCTTTTCTTTTTATTTTGTAAACTAATAATATTCTATTGAAATCGGTCACAAAGGTAATAAAAAAAAAGTAAATACGACGCATCACGACTAAATTAACACCATATACCTTGTTTTTATTCACCTTTCGTGACGAGTATCATTTCTCATAACGTCTTTTTTCTCTTTCCGCGAGATATTCGTCCAGATGTTCCGTAAACGACTTAGTGATTGCTATACGTCCTGAGCGTACGAACTGTAGCACACAGTCGAGTCGTGACAGCGACTCGTAGAGGTGCAGGATATCGTCGGTGATGCCGGTCTTCTCAACTATCGCATATGTAGGGTTCACCTCCACCACATGAGCGCCGTGGAAACGAATGACTTTGCTTACTTCCTTTTTCTCCAGCATAATCGGCGTGCTTACCTTCAGCAGACACGTCTCATTGATGAAGATGTCATCATCAGAGAAATAATGAGCCTGCAACACATCGATACGCTTCTCTATCTGCGTCACCAACATTTTAGCCATCGGCTCATCACAGAAACATGTTATCGTATATTTATGAGCACCCGGGGTGCTGGAGGCACATACATTGAGAGACTCTATGTTCACCTGTCTGCGTGTAAACGCCGCTGTTATCTGTGACAACAGACCCGGCACATTCTCCGAGTATATGATAAACGTGAAGAGTCTTGTGGTATTTTCCTGTTCCATTGCTTTCTTTGTTTCTTTGATTTGTTCACTTTTCTGCGGCGCGCTTCTGTGCAGCGCCCTATCGCACCTGCCACATGAGCTACACTCACCGCATTGTCCGCCAAATGTTTTCTTTGCCATCAGATCTCAAGAAGCATTTTGTCCACGTCTGCTCCCGGCGGAGTCATCGGTAAGACATTATCCTCCTCCATGACGGCGCACTGCAACAGGTATGGTCCAGGCGTGCCGAGCATGTCACGGATAGCCTCATCAAGGTCTTTCCGCTCTATCACCGTTCTGGCAGGAATGTTATAAGCCTTAGCTATCAACTCGTAGTCAGGGTTGACCATCTTAGTGAACGAGTACCTGTGGTCGAAGAACATGGCCTGCCACTGTCTCACGTTACCGAGGAAATTATTATTGAGCAAGATAATCTTCACTGGAGCGTTCTCCTCCATTATCGTTCCCAGCTCCTGCATGGTCATCTGAAGACCTCCGTCACCGCAGAACACACACACAGTACGTTCTGGAGCGCCGAACGTTGCTCCGATTGCAGCCGGAAGTCCGAATCCCATAGTGCCGATACCGCCTGACGTGACCACAGAGCGAGGCCTAGTGTACTTAAAATATCTACATCCGAACAGCTGGTTCTGTCCGACATCAGTGACGAGTACAGCCTCATTGTTTGACAGCTCGCTCACCTTTCTCACTACCTCACCCATGAGCAGAGGTCCATCGGCAGGCTCCACAGCCTTCTTTATCACCTTATTATATTCTTTCTCCTCATAAGGTTTAAACGAAGCGATCCAGCTGTCGCGCTTAGCGTCGTCCAGATATTCCGTCACGGCAGGGATAGTATCCTTACAGTCTCCGTGAACAGCGAGGTCTACCGTCACATTCTTATTGAACTCTGCCGCGTCAATATCAAAATGTATGATCTTAGCCTGCTTAGCGTAGGTGTTGAGGTTTCCTGTCACACGGTCGTCGAAGCGCATACCGATGGCGATGAGTAGGTCGCACTGGTTCGTCATCACATTCGGTCCGAGGTTACCGTGCATTCCCAGCATACCCATGTTGAGCGGGTGTTCCGTAGGGAGAGCTGACAGTCCGAGCATTGTCGTTCCAAAAGGAATCTGCGCTTTTTCCAGAAACTCCTTAACCTCCTTGCTTGCGTTGCCGAGCTCCACGCCCTGTCCTATCAGTGCGAAAGGCTTGACACTGTCATTGATCATGCCGGCCGCTTTCTTGACATCGCCGCAGTCAATCTGAGGATATGGCTCGTAAGAACGGATGAAGTCCACCGTCTTCGGCTCGAAGTCCACCAAACCCGTCTGTGCGTTCTTAGCGAAGTCGAGCACCACAGGTCCCGGGCGTCCACTTCTCGCTATGTAGAAAGCACGGCTCACAGCCCATGCCACATCCTCCGCGCGTCGTATCTGGTAACTCCATTTTGTGACCGGCGACGTGACGCCCACCACGTCGACCTCCTGAAAGGCATCCGTTCCGAGCATAGACACTCCGACCTGTCCACAAATAACCACGAGCGGAGTGGAGTCAGCCATAGCGTCAGCTATACCTGTCACGGTGTTAGTCGCTCCCGGTCCTGAAGTGACGATGACACACCCCACCTTACCGCTTACTCTGGCATATCCCTGAGCAGCATGCACAGCGCCCTGCTCATGACGTACAAAAACATGATGTAACTTATCCGTATAGTCATACAATGCATCATAAGTTGGCATTATGGCACCGCCGGGATAGCCGAACAAGACGTCAACACCCTCATGCACCAGCGCTCGCATCATTGCCTCTGCACCTGTAATCTTTTCCATATCAATTATCTTGTTAAATAAAGAACGGGCGGCGGTCACTCACGCAACACAAATCAGCAGTCCACTCACCACCCGACCTGTTAACTTTCTTTCTGTCTTTATCAGTCGATGATTCTCACACCACCCTTGTCCGCGCTTGCCACCGACTGAGCATAAGCGCGCAGAGCCTTTGACACGGTTCTCTTACGCTTCAAAGGCTGCTGCGGACGCGCCGCCAGCTCCTCGTCTGTCAGTCTCACATTGATGGAGCGGTTAGGAATGTCGATATCAATAATATCTCCGTCGACAATCTTACCGATGTTACCGCCTGAGGCTGCCTCAGGAGAGACGTGTCCGATAGACAGTCCTGAAGTACCGCCTGAGAAGCGTCCGTCCGTGATGAGGGCGCACTCCTTACCCATGTGCATTGACTTGATATACGATGTAGGATAAAGCATCTCCTGCATACCCGGTCCGCCCTTAGGACCCTCATGAGTAATGACGACGACGTCGCCCTTCTTCACTTTTCCTCCGAGTATTCCCTCGCAGGCATCCTCCTGTGAGTCGAACACCACAGCCGGTCCTGAGAATTTCCATATTGACTCGTCCACACCGGCGGTCTTGACCACGCAGCCATCCTGAGCGATGTTACCAAAGAGGATCGCCATACCGCCATCCTTAGTGTATGCGTGCTCGATGTCACGGATACATCCGTTGGCGCGGTCTGTATCCAGAGTCTCATATTTACTGTCTTGAACACCCAGCTTATTGCAGAACACACCAGCCGGAGCTGATGAATAGATGCGGACAGCCTCAGCGTCGACATTCTCCTTCAGTATGCAGTACCTCTCAATATCCTCAGCGAGGGTAGATCCATTCACGCGCTTCACGCTTGTGTCGATGAGATCGCCCTTAGCCAGTTCGCCAAGAAGTCCCATCATACCGCCTGCGCGTCCACACTCCTGAACGGAATACTTCTGAGAGTTTGGAGCGAGCTTACAGAGGAAAGGAGTCTTACGAGACAGCTTGTCGATGTCGGCCATTGTGAAGTCCACTCCAGCCTCTTGAGCCACGGCGAGCAGGTGCAGCACAGTGTTCGTGGAAGCACCCATAGCGATATCGAGAGTCATGGCGTTGAGGAAGGCGGTCCTTGTGGCTATTGAGCGTGGAAGAACGCTCTCGTCTCCGTCCTCGTAGTAAGCCAGCGCATTCTTCACAATCTGCCTTGCGGCGTCCTGCATGAGTCGGCGTCTGTTCACGTGAGTGGCGAGTATCGTACCGTTACCCGGCAATGACAAACCGATAGCCTCCGTGAGATTATTCATGGAGTTCGCTGTGAACATACCTGAGCAACATCCACATCCAGGGCACGCGCGATTCTCCACCTCAGCCAGTTCCTCATCGCCCACGGTAGGGTCAGCGCCCTTAATCATGGCAGCTATGAGGTCGAGGTTCTCACCTTTATACTTACCGGCCTCCATCGGTCCTCCGCTGACGAACACCGCAGGGATATTCAGACGCATGGCAGCCATCAGCATACCCGGAGTAATCTTATCGCAGTTGGACACACATATCATGGCGTCTGCCTTGTGAGCGTTACACATATACTCCACGGAATCAGCGATGATGTCACGGCTTGGCAATGAGTACAGCATACCATCGTGTCCCATAGCTATACCATCATCTATCGCTATCGTGTTGAACTCAGCCGCATAGCAACCTAACTTCTCAATCTCCTCCTTGATAATCTGGCCCGCCTCATGAAGATGAGTATGACCCGGGACGAACTGAGTAAAAGAATTCACTATGGCAATAATCGGTTTTCCGAACTGCTCTCGCTTCATGCCGTTAGCCACCCATAATGCTCGGGCTCCAGCCATACGACGACCTTCTGTGCACACCGCACTGCGTAATTGATGTTTCATATATGTATTTTTATTTGTTCACATAACCAAAAAAACCTCCCTCACTGTCGTAAGAAAGGCTTTATGCACATATTGTAATATGACGTTAATAAGTAGCACAAACTTCCTTGCGACAAGAGCTTTTCTTGACGACCACTAGATTAATGACTGATAGTAGAATGCTAATGCTGCTTACAAACATTTTCTTTACTCTTCCGTATTATTACTGAATTACAAGTGCAAATATAAGCTTTTTATCAATACACGCTTATAAATAATAGATATTTTTTACCGATTTTGCATCAACAGTAAACATTTCACCCCGATTTGTTCAGTAATTGTAAGCAGATTGGGCAAAAAACACGTCACACGTGACACTCACGAAGCACCATACCTACCTACTCTCCGCATCCCGCCCACACATATTTAATATTAAAGCGTCAATAAGGCATGGCTTTTCACAATATTTTATATATTTTCACGTTTACATGAGTAATGGAAGAGAACAAACATAGCATCACAGAGGAGGAAGACTGCACCACATACAATCATGTGATTAAATACACGGGCATCTTCGGGGGTGTCCAAGGGATAACCATGCTGATGGGACTCGTGAGGAACAAGCTTGTCGCTCTGCTGCTCGGCACGAGCGGAGCAGCCCTCATCAACATCTTCAACAGCTCCCTGAAACTGACCAACGACTCAACGAACTTCGGCATTCCGTTCAGCGCCGTGAAACACATTGCGGAGATTCACGAGACAGGCGACATGGGGACCGTGAGACAGTACGCTCGAGTTGTACGCACGTGGACCTTATGCACAGGACTGGTAGGCATGCTTATCATGATGCTCCTTTCCGCGCAAATCAGTGAATGGACATTTGGCGACACGGGCAACGCCGACAACTTCATGCTACTTGCCCCCGCCGTGGCGTTCCTATCCGTATCCGCTGGTGAGCTGTCCATTCTCAAAGGCACAAAGAAACTGAAGAACGTGGCAGTGGCTTCTGTATACAGCTCCTTTGCCGCAGTAACGCTGTGCATACCCATCTACTATTATATAGGACTCAGCGGAATCGTGTACTCACTGCTTGCCACCACACTGTCCGTCATGTGCATACAGCTGTACTTCTGCAATAAGGTGGTACCATGGAGGGTGTCACCGTTCCAGAAAGACACCTACTCACTGGGCGCTCCCATGGTAAAACTCGGTCTGGGCTACATCATCGCCGGAGTGTTCGGACAGGGAGCGGAATACATCATCAGGGTGTTGATTCTCAACTGGGGATGTCTGGAGGATGTCGGACTGTACCACAGCGGATACGTCATGGCGGTGACATACGCGTCGATGGTGTTCATCGCCATAGAGGCAGACTACTTCCCGCGACTGTCAGCCATCAAGCACGACACGACGAGGCAAAACGCCACGGTGAACCAGCAGACAGAGGTGTGCGCACTGCTCATCTCCCCCATACTGATACTGTTTGTCGTAGCCATGCCGCTGATAGTCGTCGTGCTGTTCTCAAATAAATTCATGGACGCCGTACCGATGGCTATATGCGCCAGCTTCTACATGTACTTCAAAGCACTCACCCTGCCGGCGGCATATCTGTCACTCGCACACGGCGACTCAAAGATATACATGTTGACGGAGCTGATGTACGACATCTACATAGCGTCAGTCATACCGTTGTCCTACCGTCACTTCGGACTGGTAGGCACAGGACTCGCCTTATCTTCGGCGGGCCTTCTTGACGCCGTGATAATACACACTCTCTATAGGAAGCTGTACTCCTTCCGTTTCTGCACACGCCTGGGACACTTCTACATCATACAGTTTGTGCTGTTGACGGCGTCCGTGATTATATCATTCACTACACACGGAGCCTTAAGGTACGTCATTGGGGCTATGATACTTCTCGCCTCACTGCTCATGTCTCTGCGTATTCTCAGACGTGACACTAACATCGTCAGCCAGCTCACGGTCAAGATCAAGGAAAAACTAAGGAAAAAGTAAACACGACTCATGAAGGTCTCAATACTCATAGCCATATACAACGCCGAGAAATACCTGCGTGAGTGTCTGGACTCACTGCTGCGACAGACCCACACAGACTGGGAAGCCGTCTGCGTCGACGACTGCTCCACGGACTCATCGCCGGATATTGTCAGACAATACGTCGAAGGCGACTCACGCTTCAAACTGATTCAACACACCGTCAACCAAGGACAGGCAAAGGCGCGCAACACAGGCATCGGCATCTGCGACGGGGACCTCGTGTGTTTCCTGGACAGCGACGATTACTTCCTTCCGTCAACACTGTCCGAATGTGTCAGCGTATTCGAGAGTCATGACGACGCTGACTGCGTGCTGATGAGATGCGTCAAGTTCTATGAGAACGGAGAGAAGGAGGAGCTGAGGGCGGAGGCTGACTTCCCGATAAAGGGCGGCAAGGCCTTTGAGCTGTCACTCGATTGGACGATACACGGCATCTACATGACACGGATGAGCATACAACGCCAAATACCATACGATGACACCTGCCGTTCTTTCAGCGACGACAACACGACACGACTTCACTACCTCGCCTCACGCGGCGTGTACATGAGCAAGGGAGTGTATATGTACCGACATAACAACGAGAGTGTGAGTAACGTCATAAGCACAAGACGACTCGACTTCCTTCTTGCCAACGAGCACATGCAACATCTTCTTGAGGACATGGGTGCCGAGACTCACCTCCTGCGACTGCACGAACGGGTGAGATGGCTGAATCTCATTGGGTGCTACAGACTGGTCTGTGCGAACAAGGACAGACTCTCGAGTGACGACTACACACAGAGCATGGTACTGATGAAGAGGATCTGGACCACCATCGACACCTCACTCATCTCTCCGTCCACACGACTCAAACCCGGCTACGCCACGCTCCCGACATGGACACTCTTCCGGTTGCAGCAATGGCTGTACCTGCTCTTCAAACACACACGATAACTGTTGAACGCAAACAAAGGTAAAAAGATATGTTAAAGGACTTACTCACTAAAAGCGACAAGAAACAGATTTCCGGACATCTCTGCATGTTATTCGCCTGCACCTGCTGGGGGCTCATGTCACCTCTCGGCAAGGACGCGATGACTCACGGCATACCGGGCATCGAGATGGTGACGCTACGTGTGACGGGAGCCGCCACGTGTTTCTGGCTCACGTCATTATTCACAAGGAATGAGAAGATCAGCAAGAAGGACCTTGTGAAACTGTTCCTCGCGGCAATGTTCGCCATCGTGTTCAACCAATGCTGTTACACCATCGGACTGAGCATCACATCACCCATAAACGCCAGCATCATCACCACCACCCTGCCGATCCTGACAATGGTCATGGCTGCCGTCTTTCTTCATGACAGCATCACGACACGCAGGGTGACGGGCGTGCTGCTGGGTGCTTTCGGAGCGTACACGCTTATCAAGGGCAGCACAGGCGGCAGAGGAGAGGGAGTGCTGACCGGCGACCTGCTGAGTTTCTGCGCACAGCTTAGCTACGCCATTTATCTCACGTTCTTCAAGCCGGTGATAAACAAGTACTCAGTAATAACATTAATGAAGTGGATGACCACATTCGCCTCGCTGGTGATAACACCATTCTCACTGAACAGGATGGTGTCGCTTCAATGGCAGTCAGTAAGTGCCACCACATACCTCGAAACGTTATTCGTGGTATTCGGCGGAACATTCATCGCTTATATTTGCTCCACCAAGGCGCAGAAAATACTACACCCGACAGCCATAGCGATGTACAACTACGTGCAACCCATCGTGGCTTGCGCCGTCAGCGTCATAATGGGAGTCGGCATATTCGGAACGACTCAGGCCTTCGCCATAACATTCGTGTTCGTCGGCGTGACGATGGTGAACAAGAAAACGAGAAAGAGACTCAGCTAAACTGAGTCTCTTTCTCGTTTCCGTCATAACAGTTGTCACCTCGCGCCTTTGACAGCGCGGTAGGCCTTGATCCTGTCGGAGAGCGTTATCTCTACCGAGTCTGAATGTTCCTCATGATACGTGACGGAATCGGACTCGACAAACTCACGCACCTCACTCCACTTGTCAGCACCACCACGCTTGCCACTACAGCCACATGACGAGAACGTCATCATGACACCTGCTGCCGCAAAGCAGAGCAACTGTCTCAACTTCTCATCTGACATATCAAATGTTATGAAGAGTGAACTTCTTCACCATCCACTTAGCACATGACGCAGTATGGCTTGTTCCTATCGTGCTGTAGTCGATGTCTATCACCTTATTATATTTGTTGCACAGCTCAATCATCTTAACTGAGTTCTCGTAAGGAACGACCTTGTCGCCCTCAGACACGTAGAAGTCAACCTTGTGCATTGGAATCCATCCGGATGTCAGCTCATTAAGCTTCAGACACTTCATAAGCTTCTGGTTGATCTCTGAGTTAGCGTTTCTACCTGCCACGCTCATGAAATCCTCGATATACAACTCCTCGTCAGTCTCCTTAAGATGAGCTGCCGTAGCGCAGTACTTAATCATCAGCTCGTTGATGTCATCCACACTCTTTGTCTTGTTCTTGAAGATAGAGTCGAACTCAGACTTGTGAGCGAGGTAAGACGCTGAATAGAAGTCAGACTCATCAACACCGCTCATGATGTCAGGATAGCAGATAAGCATAGATTTGATGACAAGCGGGAAGGCAACAGGGAATGAGACCTTACCCCACTCATAGTACTTCTCCATCGTAGTGGCCGGGCTGTAAGGACCGCAGCACACGTCGACATGATCGAGACCGTACCAGTCTGCGAGATTCTTTGTCAGTCCGTTCTTTGTCTCGTATGTGTTCTCCATATACTTGAGCGTAGCCATAGAGTTAGCACCCCCCTGTGACGCACCCATTATGACGAACTTGTAGTCTTTCTCGAATGACCCCTTGTTGTTTGTGAATATCTTGAGACCTGGAGCCAGAGCGTCAACTATCTGACGGGCGCAGAGACCATGGTTTAGGTATACCTGATCACGACCGTTAGTGGCGCCGAAGCCCTCATAGTCAGGCATAATCATCAATGTCTCCTCTGTCAGAAGCTTCAGCTCGTTACCGCCACCGCTGACTGTAGCGCACTCGCTGTTGAGTGTGTGAGTGTAAGGGCAGTAAAGGACCATATTATCCTGATCCAACTCGTATGACTTGAAAATACCTTTCCAGTACCCCCACGCAACGAGAGCGGAGAGGTAAATGACATCACCATTCTCGTCTACTGACGGATAGGTATATGTCGTCTTATGGAAATATTTTGTTATACCATTCTGTCCAAGCACATTCGCAATAGAGTCTGTCTTTCTCTTCTCGTTCTCAATGAACTGAGCCTTCTCCGAAGCCGCGTCGGTTGAGCCGTTGGCTCCGTCAACACCGAAGATCATGTCGGCGAACTCCTCGACTGTATAGTCGTTGTCGGTAAGAATTGTCGGCTGAGCATCTGAGATGATGATGTTGGTGAGGTCAGCGTCGCTATACTCGACTGTCTGGTCCACAGACAATGCCTCAGTCTCCTCAACATCGGATGAACAACTTACAAACGCAGCAAACGCGGTCATGCACATACATGACAAAACGATTTTTTTCACGATTTTCATAATTTAATTGATTGAAGATAGAACATTTTTATTATAAAAAAATAAACTCTATTGGATGAATTAGTTACTCGCACTTAAACGCTTTAAGTACTGCGCAAAGATATTTAGTTTATCTCTGACTACAAAATTTTCGCCTATTTTTTTGATAATTAACGGAAAAAAGATAATCAAATCTCAATAGTGTCCTAAATAATTTCAAAAGAATGAAGGAAGTTGTTGCCATTAAAATA
>CALCEL010000003.1 GCA_937900485.1 uncultured Prevotellaceae bacterium | reverse complement strand
AAATATGCAAGAAAACGTTCTCTTTTTTTATGTCTGTGAATAATTCAGGTTAAAGTTTAAGCCTCAAAGAGTCAGTTTCCTGCCATGATGTTAATCACAGCCACCACGTCGTTGATGTCAATTTTCCCTTCCTCGTCGCCGTTGACGTTAGCGTTCTTCCAGTCGGCGGTGCCGGCCATCACGTTGATGATTGCCACCACGTCGTTGATATCGACTTTGCCGTCCTCGTTCACGTCGCCCGGCTTGCTTTGAGAAGCGCCACCGTAGTACTCGAGACGGAAGTTGTCGCACTTGAACCAGTTGGTGGCAGAAGCGGTGATCACCAGTTCCCGGCCTTCCTCCAAGGTGATGTAAACACTTTCGTCCTGACCGATTTCCTTGGCGTTCTCCATGGTGAATTCCTCAGACACGTCGTTGGCGCTGAGCGTCACCTTGTTGTTCTGGTCGGAAGCGAGCAGTGCGGTGAGTTTGTAGCTACCCGCAGGGAGTCCGTAGATAGTCTGTGTCACGTTGTAGTCGTATGAAGCCACGTTCTTCCAAGTGTTGAACAAGTATGCTCCGTCGGCGTTGCTGACAGTGTAGGTGGCATTAGCGTTCTCCTTCACACCGGTGTCGTCGCCGTTGGCAGCGGTCCATCCTGTGAGGTCACCCATCTCGAAGCTGTTGTTCACAATCACCTGAGTGAAGTCAACCGGATTCTCCGGAGAAGCGTCGGAGTAGTCTGGGATACGCAGTTTCGCGCTGATTCTCCGGATGTCCTCAATCTTTGCAAGCGCCTCCTCTGTGGTGTATGTACCTGAAGAGTAGTTGTCGTTCACTGTGTTGTAGAGTTCCTCAGCCTCTTCTCTTGCCGGAGAGTCTGGATAGTCTTCGATGGTGAAGAGCATCTCCTCGTTGGCGTTGAAGAGCTGCTCATAAGCGTCTTTGCTGTCCTTCGCGCCGTTGATGGCGTCGATGAGGTCGCTGAGTGCCTTGAATGCAGCTTCGCCGTCGCCTTCCTCAACTTCCTGTGCGGTCTCATTAGCCTGTTCGAGTGCTTCTTTGGCATCGTTGCCCATGAGCTCGTCGAGCAGTGTGGCGATCTCATCGTCATAAGAGTCGATCACTTCCTTGATAGCGTCATAGTCCATGCCGATATAGGTCAGTCGGAAGTTATCCCATAGTGGCCAGCGTCCGCTGATGGTACCTTCCGTACACTTGATACCTACGGTCATGGTACCGTCGGTCACCACACCTTTGACACTGTTGTCGTAGTCGCCTTGTGAGAAGGCGTTGGATGCGGAGTTCATGCCGTTTGGCACATAGAGTCCGTCAGCCACAGACACACAGTCGTCCTCGAGATCTGAAGTGTAGGCGAATGCACCGATATTCGTCACAGGCGCCTCGCTGGCGTTCAGATAGATGAAAGTGAGAATCTCTTCCATCGTAGGGTCGGTCTGGTAGTTGGTGTAGGCTTCAGTTGTGCTGCTACCTGGGCGGTAGAATGCCTGTACTTTCAGCTCATACACACCGTTAGGCAGTCCAACCACCTTCTGGTAGAAATTGAAGTTCTCGTTCCAGCGCTCCACGCAAGGGTTGGTTGACAGACCACCCCATGCAGGAGTTCCGAGACTCTCGTCCCAAGTCCATCCGTCGAGCCGGCTGTTGAAGTTAGGGTTGACGAGCAGACCTGTACAGTCGAGACCTGGAGCAAGGCAGTTGGTCTTCACAGCTTCAATCATCTGCTGAAGTTTGACGATCTCTTCTTCCACCTGCTCTGTTGAGAGCGGTTTGTTTTCGATGATGTCCTCGCCAGTTTCCATCAGGTAGTCGCCCATCTCGTCGGCTTCTTGTCCATCATAGCCCAGGTCGATGAGTCCTTGAGCCTCATCGTAGAGTTCCTCATATCTTTCGTATGCCTCTTTGTTGGCTTTGATTTTTTGCAAAGCACTCAGATATTCAGCATAGAAAGCCATCACCTCCTCTTTTGTTGCGAAAGAAGAAGGGTCAGTCTCGAGTATCGCATTGTACTCAGCCAACGCGGTTGCGTTTACATTCTCCTCAGAGAACACAGGAGCGGCCTCCATCATATATTTCACCCAGTAGGCGTATGACTCTACCACATTACCCAGATAGATGAGTTTGGCATCGTCGATACCCACCCAGTTCTGGATAGCCTTCGGCATGTTAAGACCCACTTCCAGATTACCGTCTTCCACGGTTGTGAAGACAGTGTATGGAGTCATATTACCGGATGTACACTCGATGGAGTCGGTGCCTGCATAGACATAGCATCCGTTACCACCGTTAGTGGCTACAGAGAGTGTGAACTGATACACGCCGTTTGGCAGACCGGTGATTGGGACGTACATCTTCCCGGTGAACGGGCTTCCATGCCATGCCTCGAGGAAGTAGGTGCTGTCACCCAGCTTATTGGGAGTGCCACTGGTCTGGTAGTTCTGTGCGGAGTGAGTACGCAGCCATACGCCTGCACCGCTGTTCGACTCGAAGTCAGCGTCAGGGATGTAGGTAGGAGTGAGGTCCTGAGGGTTATCAGGAGTAGCCTGGTGCTCTTTGTAGTCGTTGATGGCAGCCTGCAGCTCATCGATGGCAGCCTGTAGCTGCCCGATTGTAGAGTTTGTGTTGGCATAGACAGCCTCAGCAGAGGTGGTGTTGATGTCGAAGCCCTTTGCCTCCTCAATCTTGGCGGCGAGGTTCTGTGCAGTGGCATATACTTCGTATTCCTCCATATACGCGTTGTAATCGGCTTGAAGCACGATGTACCAGTTGTTGGAAACCTCTTCAGGAGCCGCCTCGGTGTCGTTGAGGAAGAGCTCAGTCTTGTTGTCACGAGTGAGGTCAACGCCGAGCGGATATTCGTTCTGACCGCTTGCCGCGTTGTAGATCAGATAGGATCCGTCGTCTTGTCTCACAAACCGGAAGTAAGTGAAAGTGATGCCCTGGTTGTTGTAGTCCACCCAGATTCCGTCGATTGCCTCGGCGAAAACGAAGTACATACCTCCCTTGTTTTCCACATAGTCAGAGATGGTCACATACCCCTCTGTCTCAGCCAGCACGCACTTGTAGCCGTGCCCCGGGTCAACAGACGCGCGAGTTCCGTACGAATTGGCGCCAAGGAAGAAAGAACTAGTCCCCACATTGTAGAGGAAGACAGTGTCTCCATAGACGATGTCGCTGGCCTTTGGCACTGGTTTTGTCCACTGAGCCATTGCCGCAACACTCATCATCATGGAAACAACGAAAAAGAGTAGTTTCTGTTTCATAGATTTGGAAGTTAGTTAATAATAAGGTGTTTAACGATTCCCGTATAAGTATTTAAAATATAACATTATGTGCAAAGTTAATGAATTTCTGACATATAGACAAAACAAAAGCGTAAAAAAAAAGTAAAATAAAAAAAGTGAAAAATGAAAAATGAATAGTGAAAAGTGTGTTTAGTTTAGAGTTTAGTGTGTAGTGTTTAGAGAAAGTTGGAAAGTTGAGAGTGAAAAGTTGAGAGAGGAAAGTGTAGTTAGTTTTTAAGAGGATGAAAGACAGAAAAAGAGACAACCCGAAGGATGTCTCTTTTAAGATCATAGTAAGAATATACATACTCTAAAGTTCAAACCTCAAAGTTCAAAGTTCAAACCCTAACCTGAATTATTCACAGACATAAAAAAAGAGAACGTTTTCTTGCATATTTGC
>CALCEL010000002.1 GCA_937900485.1 uncultured Prevotellaceae bacterium | reverse complement strand
AGCGGTTGGGGCTGATGACGCCTCCCTCGATTGTCCCGGCGCGCGGAACGTCATGTTCGTTGTTTTGCCATTGATGGCCGAAGCATCCCGTTATTTTTATTTCAGTTTGATTTTTCCCAGATGTTGTTCTTTTCCGCAGTAGCGGCATTTGAGCATGTTGTTGTCTTTGACAATGAACACGGTCTTCATCGGCTCGTTGTTCGTGATGCACACTGGGTTGGCGCACTTGACGATGTCGGTAAGTACGTCTGGTAGTCTCACCTCACGTTTCTCCACCACCTCGAAGTTCTTGATGACCGTGATCCTAATGTTAGGGCATACCACGGCAAGCTTTCTTATCTCGTCTTCAGTGAAGAACTTACCGCTTATCTTGATGAGTCCCTTTTTCCCCATCACCTTGCTCTCCAGGTTATTGCCGATGAGCACAGGCTCGGTGAATTTCTCCAGGTGCAAGAGCTGCGCTATCGTGAACAGCTTTTCCGTTGGTATATGGTCGATGACTGAGCCGTTTTCCAGCGCCGCCACCAGTTTCTGGTCTTTTCCCATAATGTAGTATGTTGGTTAAGCGTCATGCGCCACTTCCCCACTGCCGCGATGTGCTTGGTGAGAACGGAAGCGCGCTCGTCCACTTATTTGTCTGACATGTTGTTATCCTTTCTTATGTCCTCAAGCGTGATGCCGAGCACGTCGCATATCAATGCCTCGCGTGCGTACAGTCCGTTCTGCGCCTGCTCGAAGTAATACGCGTGTTTGCTGTCGTCCACGTCATACTGTATCTCGTTGACTCTTGGCAGCGGGTGCAGAATCTTCATGTTGTCCCTGCACTTACCCAACATGTCCGCCTTGAGGATGTAGGCGTCCTTCACACGCTCGTACTCCATCAGGTCTGTGAAACGCTCACGCTGCACACGAGTCATGTACAGGATGTCGGCGTCGGCTATCGTGTCTTCTGTGAAGTCCTGCTGCTCAATAAATTTCACGCCGTTCTGCTTGCAGTAGATTTTGTACTCCTCCGGCATCTCAAGCTCCTTCGGCGCGATGAAGTGGAAAGTAGGGTTGTATTTCCTCATCGACATCAGCAGGCTGTGTACCGTTCTTCCGTACTTGAGGTCTCCGACAAGGTAGATGTTGAGGTTGTCGAGAGTGCCTTGCGTCTTGTAGATGGAGTACAAGTCAAGCATTGTCTGTGACGGGTGGAGGTTGGAGCCGTCGCCGGCGTTTATTATCGGAACGTTCGTGACCTCACTAGCGTACAATGCGGCTCCCTCCAGCTTGTGTCTCATCACAATCACGTCCGCATAGTTGCTCACCATTTTTATGGTGTCCTTGAGCGTCTCTCCTTTTGAGGAACTTGTCACCTTAGGGTCTGTGAAACCGATAACTCTCGCTCCCAGTCGATTGGCTGCGGTCTCAAACGACAATCTCGTTCTTGTTGAGGGCTCGAAGAAAAGAGTCGCCACCACTTTGCCTTTCAGCAGGTTCCTGTTAGGATGCCTCTCAAACTCGGTTGCCATGTCGAGCAGGTTCTGTATTTTTTCTCTGTCGTAATCGGCAATCGAAACAATGCTCCTATTTCCCATTTCGGTATATATTTGTTTTATTTGTAATTAAACAGCAAATCATCATGCAAAGGTAATAAGAATGCTGTAAAAATGAAAGCAAAAGCTAAAAAAGATGACTCACCTTATTTAAAATGGGTGCTCATCACATCTTGTAGTTGACCTTTATGACGAGGACGCGCAGGTTCTGACTCTTGTCGTCTGTTTTCACCTTGGCTATGTGCCAGTCGCACGGGAACATGATGTTGAACGTGCCCGGGATGGATGTGAACTGCTCCAGCTTGTCATAGCTGAAGTTGTACTCGAGCCTGTCCGGTTTGTACGGGCCTTTTGGAGTCGACGTCTCGTGGTCCAGCCTGCAGAACCCTTCTTTGCCTCTCACGACGTACATGAAGTCGATTTTCTGTAAGTGGCTCTCAGAGCCTTTGCCTTCTCTGAGGTTCTGCTGTGAGCACCAGTTGTCCCCGTCCTCCACGCTTACGGTCAGGTCTGTTCCCTCAATCGGGATGCGGCCCGGGCTGATGGCTAGCAGGTCGGTGTTCTCTAACCATTGGAATAGCGCCTTCCATTCCTCTGGGTTACGGTGGTATTGTATGTAGAACTCCACGAGGTTGACGGATGGGGCGGGCGATGCCTTGGTGAACCCCTTTCTCCATTCTCCTTTTTTGACCCATTTGGCGGCAAGCTTCTGAAGCTCTTTGGGATAGGCGTTAGTGTATGTCTGTGCTTGCATGAAGTGTATGTTGGCGAGCAACGCAAGTCCAATGAGTATTTTTTTCATCTTTTTGTATGTTTATGTTTGACGTTTTTTTCTCTTTCTCTGTTTGATGTTTTGACGGCTGTAGTGCCTGTCTCCTTTGCTGTTTCTTTTTTTTGAATGTGGCGGAGTCGGGCGGCATGGCCGTCTCGTGATGTCAGTCTGCGGCATTACCAGTGACGCGCCGCTTTTCTTGCCGGCGGCTCGGCAGAGTGCGGTGCGGAGTCGGGTGACGGCTTGTTTATGTCTTGTCGCTGTTTGACATACAAATATACGAAAATAACATGACTGTTGTGCTATGCTGTGTGTTAAAGGTGTTTTGTGACTGCTTAATGTGTGCTGTCTGTGTGTCTGATGTGCTTTTTGGGCTTGTGTTTTTGTGTTTCTGTGCACGCGGTGTGATGACTCGTTCGCTGTGAATGTAAGTGTCTTCGTTTTTTTTGGGGGGGGCTGTGCGCTCGCGATGTGATAAGGGTGCGATGTGTAGTCTCTGCTGTGCATTTATCTGTAGCGGCTGAAAATGTGACCGGATTTCCTATTTGTCGCATGTGTTTTTGCTGTTCGATATTCCTCATTTTTCGTTGATGTCCGTCAGCGAAAAAATGACTTCTGATTTTTTCTCGTGGCTTATTCGGCCTCTGAAATTCTTAGGTTAGGACGCTGGAATTCTCAGGTTAGGACTATGAAAACTGCAGACCTGTTTGTAGACTATATCCTAGCCTGAGAATTTCAAAAAAGAGGCCTGATATTTTTGAGCATATTATTTTAAGATTATCAGCTGGTTAACCTGTTATTTTGTAAATAATAGGCATAGGAATTTGGGTACACGCTGAATTGTCCTTTATTCCCCCATTAGTGGCAGGCTTTCTTTATGTCTGTTATCTGTGTCTGTAGTCCTGCGCTTCTGGTTGCTCGTCGTGGCAATGTCATGCCCGTATGGTGTGGTGGCAGGAGTGTTTCAGAATGGTTGGCTCGTGTTTGTGGACGGAGGTCTGTGTTGGTGCGTGCGGACGGTGGTTCGCTGCCCGTGGGGCTTTCTTTCGAAAGGGAGGGCGGAATGTGGTAGTGGGGTGGTGGTGACGTGCCGGATGTGTGTGGTGTGTGCTGTTGGGCTGTGTCTGTCGCTGACGTGTATATAAAAAATGCCTCAGTTGTCACGCTGTGATGTGGCGTGCGCAACTGAGGTCGTGTGTTTCCTTTGGACGGGACGCCTGTCCAGTCTTTTCATCTTGAGTGGTGTGACGCTAGATTAGTATTGCTCGTCGGCGCTAGGGAAGCTGCCGTCTTTTACCGCTCTGACATAATCGCCCACACCGTCTGTAATGGCTGTGTGTATATCCGCGAAGTGTCTCAGGAATTTAGGCTTGAAACCTTTGTTCATTCCCAACATGTCTTGTAATACCAGCACCTGACCGTCACATCCGTTGCCGGCGCCTATTCCTATGGTTGGTATGGACAGGGACTCGGTGACTTTGTTGGCTAAGCTTGCCGGTATTTTCTCAAGCACCACGGCGCAGCAGCCGGCTTCTTCCAGCAGCTTGGCGTCTCTGAGCAGTTTGTTTGCCTCAGACTCTTCTTTTGCTCTCAGTCCGAAGCCTCCGAACTTGTACACGCTTTGCGGAGTTAGTCCGAGGTGGCCGCAGATTGGTATACCTGTGTTGATGATTCCTCGTACTGTGTCGATGATTTCTTCTCCTCCCTCAAGCTTCAGACAGTCAACGCCGGATTCCTGCATGATGCGGACGGCGTTCTTTATGCCTTCTTCACGGCTCACCTGGTATGTGCCGAACGGCATGTCGCATATCACGAAGGCTCTTTTTGCTCCTCTTGCCACACTCTTGGCGTGGTAGATCATCTGATCGAGTGTCATCGGCAGTGTCGTGTCGTTGCCCGCCATCACGTTGCTGGCAGAGTCACCGATAAGTATGGAGTCGACACCGGCAGCGTCGACTATTTGCGCCATTGTATAGTCGTATGAGGTTAACATGGCGATTTTTTTGCCTTGTGACTTCATTTGCGTGAATCTTGTTGATGTTATTTTCTTCTCGTCTTCGATTAAGTATCCTGCCATTTTCAGAGTTTTTTCTAATTATAAATAATGTGTTAGTTTTGGTTGGGCGAATTGGTGTGTCGCTCGATTTCCGTGCAAAGATACTATTATTTTGAGTAGGGTGGTGATTTTTTACGTTCTTATTTGGCTGGAATGTGCCTGTAAAGGGACGCTTCTTCTTCTGTTTTACGTGATTTTTGTTGGCGATATGCGGAAAAATCGATGTTTTCCGCGTGTTTTCTCACGTTTCTGTTTTTGCCGAAAAAAGTCAAAATTGACGTAAAATCACGCTTTGTGCGCACAATTATTGACGCGCATCAATAAAACTAAGAAAATTGAAAAAATAGTGGGGTAAAATTTGGTGGTAATTGGAAAACTCCATACCTTTGCACCCGTCAAACGAAAGGATGACAGACTGACAAGATGGAACGATGATGAAAGTCTTTGTAAAACAGAAAATTACGGGATGTGTTTATTGTCTGGAAGTCTTTAAGTTTACATCTGAATCTTTAATATATCTGAGATTAGGATGTTCGGTTTTGAGGTGATGATTTTGAGATGATGAGACCGTTGCTTTGATAAGAATTTAGTTATATAATGGTTGAGAAACCAGAATAGGTAAAGTTTTGATTAAGGTAAAAGGTTAGTTGATTAAATTATTTAGAGGTTTTTTTCCTCTTCGTTCTTTCACTTAGTGTTAAGTTGTTTATAAGGGAAAAGATTGCAAGGATTGCTTCCTTATTTTTAGGGAGTACTTTTGAAAGCTCTCTTACGAGTCTTTCAGCAAGGTGGTTCTTTGTGATAAAAACCGGTCAAAAAAACTTCAAAAAAAGTTGCTAAATATTTTGCTGGTTCAAAAAAAGTCCTTACCTTTGCACTCGCTTTCGGAAAGGAACTTACTTTGAGTTCAAGAACGAAACATCGAGTGTCGCCGCGAGGCAACTAACTCGACAAGGACGTTTAGCTCAGCTGGTTCAGAGCGTCTGCCTTACAAGCAGAGGGTCGGCGGTTC
>CALCEL010000001.1 GCA_937900485.1 uncultured Prevotellaceae bacterium | reverse complement strand
CTTGACAATCAGTCATTGTGTTTTGCAAATTCTCGCTATGCGGATGCATGAACGGAAAAGGGGGCTTTATGAGGGACGACTAATTACACCTACTTTAGTTATAAATGTGAAATATAAATACGAAAAATGATAATTTTTGATAACTAATTATTATATTTGCGTACTTTTCTCGAATACCATTGATAACCTAAACAGTGCATGATAAGTAAGAATATTAATAGAATAGGTCTTCCCGTATTATTGCTATCAATATTTGTATTCATAGGTGGTTGCAATAAGAGTGGTCCGCAAACGAATAATGTTGTGGAGAAGGAAGCAACGATGTTGTCTGACAGCTTAGAGGATAATTCAGAGGAGTTGCGCAGGCTGGTCATAAGATATCATGACATGGGAGAGAAGAAAGCGGAGCTTATTGTCAGACAGAAATATGGAAGGGCGTTAAGAAACAAATCAATATTTGATGAGGCTTTAAGTCAACATGACACGTGTATCGTCATGGCGCAGGAGCTTAAAGACACAATACAGCTGATTATAGCATATAACAACCAGGGTACAAATTACCGACGTCTCGGATTTATGGATATGGCGACGGACTGCCATTATCAGGCTCTCGAGTTGTGTGAGAAGATTGATGACACGAAGGATCTCTCCATACGTAGAATCACAACACGTACTCTGAATGGACTTGGCAACGTCCTCCTGACACTGAAGAACTATGACGCGGCTGAGGAGTTTTTCAGAAAGTCACTCTCAAATGAGGATATGGCCAACAACCCTACGGGTATGGCCATCAACCTTGCTAACATAGGAAGTGTGAAGGAGCATCAGGGAGACTTGGACTCCGCCTATATATATTATAATCGCTCTCTGGAATATAATAGGGCTTCGAATAACCATATCGGAATCAGTTTGTGTTATATGTATTTGGGCAAACTGGCTGAGCTGCAGGGTAACAACGATGAGGCATTGAGACACTATCATAATAGTTATGAGATTGGTTATCCTACCGGTGACTCCTGGCATTGGCTCGAGCCGTGTATAGCGATAATCAACTTGTACATAAATGAACACCAGAACGACTCTGCTAAGAAATACATTGACAAGGGACTGGAGATGGCCATCAACATAAACTCTAAGGACCATCTTGCCAGAATGTATGGACTGTGCGCAAGGTTCGACGAGCAAAACGGTAATGCTGAGAAGGCTTTGAAGGAGTACCATCTCAGTAAACTGTATAATGACTCCATCGCCTTTGTTGATAGCAATAATCATATACAAAACAGACGTGTCAATTACGAGTCGAACAAGGCTAAGATAGCGGAGG
Source organism: uncultured Prevotellaceae bacterium (assembly GCA_937900485.1). GTDB lineage: Bacteria > Bacteroidota > Bacteroidia > Bacteroidales > Bacteroidaceae > Minthosoma. Next base: position 57,518 of record CALCEL010000001.1, on the reverse strand, counting down.
GACAGGTGCGTAACGAAAAAAGGATACGTAACATCATATTGAATGGCTCCGTGGCTATTTTCGCTTTGGTGGTAATTGCTTTCTCTTTTATGTTCCGATGGATGGGAGAGAGAAGAAAGGCGACAGAGGCGTTGAAGAAGATGGATCAGGAGAGACAGGATTTCTATAGGGGCGTCACGCATCAGTTGCGCACACCGTTGACGGTCGTCATCGGTATGACTCAACAACTGAGGAAATTCCTCCCGCTCGATAATGTGGTGGCACAAAATGAGTTCGATGCGGTGGAGAGACAGACCAAGAATCTGCTCACTCTGGTCACAGAAATGATAGAGTATTCTAAAAACGGTAATATTGACCGTAATATCATTACGGAGTATTCTAAGACTCAGGTGATGACGGATGCTAAAATGATGTTGGAGCATGGGGTGGAGCATAGAGACGGCGTGCCTGTCACACATGAGAAAGATAATGGTAATTATGTGATATTGGCGGAGGATGATCCTGACGTGGCTCTGCTCATAACAGAGATGCTGAAGAGTGAGGGCTATGTCTATGCTTGGGCTAAAGATGGCCAGGAGGCGCTTGAGATGATCCGTGAGAAGATGCCAGATTGTCTTATCACGGATATTATGATGCCGCGTATGAACGGACTTGAGCTGATGAAGCATATCAGGGAGGATGACAGCGTCAATCATCTGCCGATCATCGTCGTCTCCGCCAGAGTGGAGAACGAGGATAGGCTTGTCGGTATAGACGCCGGAGCTGAGGTGTACCTCGGAAAGCCTTTCATCCCTGGTGAGCTGCTGCTCAGAATAAGAAAACTGCTGGAGCAAAGACGTATCCTGAGAGACCGCTTCAAGGCTTCGATAACGGCCAACTCTGTCACTACACACTCTGCCGGAGATACTGTGAGTGACGCCGACGAGACTGCTGAGAATGATGTTTCTTCCAGAAATGCACAGGCCTCAAATGGTAATACACCGGTGATTAGGGAGACGTATGACTTACGTATGTCTAACAAGGAGCGTTTGTTTATTGATAAGGTCAACAAGACTATCCAACAGAATATGTCTGACTCTGATTTCAGCTCGGCAATGTTGGCGGATCTCTTGAATACTACCACAGGAACGCTGAACAGGAAACTTAAGAATCTCACGGATATCGATACCACGCATTATATCCGTATGCATAGAATAGCTAAGGCGAAGGAACTGTTGCTGGACTCAGAGGTGTCTATGGTTGACATACAAATTGCCTGTGGCTTCGAGACGCCAAGCTATTTCTCTCGTGTCTTCAAGGCTGACGTCGGCGTCAGCCCGTCAGAGTACAGAAGGAATAGTTGTGTGGAATAGCGTTTTTCAGTAAAGCAAAATAATGGGATGAGGCTGTCTTACTCTGTCTAAGCGAACGACTCATCTGACGTGATAAAAAAGAAAAGCGGGGATGTACCCGCTTTTCCCATATTATATATAGTGTATGATTATTTCACGTTGCCGACCTTGATGAGGTACTCTGCAATCTGTACTGCGTTGAGTGCGGCTCCCTTTTTGATCTGGTCTCCAGACAGCCAGAGTGTGATACCATTCTCGTTGGCAATGTCTTTTCTCACGCGTCCCACGTAAACGTCGTCCTTGCCTGCTGTGTACAAAGGCATTGGGTAAGGCAGTCCCTCCATCGTCTCCTTTGTGGCGTCAGTGTTAGCCTTAGCACCAACACGCTGTGGGTCGTCGATGAGTGTTACACCGTTAGCGGCAGCGATGGCGGCCTTGGCGTCCTCAACAGAGATTGGCTTCTCTGTCTCAATCCACACAGCCTCTGAGTGTGCGCGCAGTGAAGAGATACGTACGCACATGGCAGAGCACTTGGCGTCTGTGTGCATGATCTTACGTGTCTCGTTGAACATCTTCATCTCTTCCTTAGTGTATCCGTTGTCCTGGAACACGTCAATCTGTGGAATGACATTGTATGCCAACTGATAAGCGAACTTGTTGACTGTCGGCTGCTCCTCGTTGGCGAGCTGCTTGTACTGCTCTTGAAGCTCGGCCATAGCAGCGGCTCCGGCTCCAGAGGCACTCTGGTATGATGCCACGTGCAGACGTGTGATGTGTGACAGACTTTCGATTGGCTTGAGTACCACCACCATCATGATAGTTGTACAGTTAGGATTGGCAATGATGCCTCTTGGTCTGTTCAACGCATCTTCAGCGTTGCACTCAGGAACTACCAAAGGTACATCGTCGTCCATTCTGAAAGCACTAGAGTTGTCAATCATGACTGCTCCGTATTTTGTGATGTCCTCGGCGAACTCCTTTGATGTTCCCGCACCAGCGCTTGTGAAGGCAATGTCCACGTCCTTAAAGTCGTCACCATGCTTCAAGAGCTTGACCTCATATTCCTTGCCGCGGAACTTATACTTCGTCCCTGCGCTGCGAGTTGAACCAAAGAGAACTAAATCGTCAAGCGGAAAGTTTCTCTCTTCCAATACACGAAGAAACTCCTGACCTACGGCGCCTGATGCGCCAACAATAGCTACTTTCATATTATCTAATATTATTTATCCTAATCTATTTTGTGTTATTTGAGCCAATCTGATTACAGATTGTTTGTGAAATTGGGTGCAAAATTACAATTTTAATCCGAAAATGTAAAAGTATACAATTAAAAGTTAGTAACTTTGCGTTAAAATAGGTGAATATATCAATCACGTTGCGTAAAATCAAATATAATTCTATAAAACACTACTTAAATTGGACTTGATTAACACATTCCTTCATTTGCCGGTAACAGATCCTACTTGGATTTTTTTCCTGGTTCTTTGTATCATATTGTTCACGCCGATGTTGTTGAACCGTTTGCGCATGCCTAATCTCATAGGTATGATTGTGGCTGGTGTGATTGTGGGTGAGCATGGACTGAATGTTTTGCAGCGAGACGCCTCTTTCGAGCTTTTTGGTAAGGTCGGAATTTATTTCATAATGTTTCTCGCTGGACTGGAGATGGATATGCAGAGTTTCAAGAAGAACAAGAATCATGGTCTCGTGTTCGGATGGTTCACTACGTTGATACCGTTTGTGTTCGGTTATGTGTCTGGTTACTATCTGCTGGGATATTCCGTACCTGCGTCTTTGTTGCTCGCCTGTATCTTGGCTTCTCATACTTTGGTGTCTTATCCTATTGTGACGCGTTACGGCATTTCGAAAAATCCCGCTGTTACTGTCAGCGTCGTCGCTACAATGGTGGCTCTCGTCGTCTCTCTTGTCGTATTGGCAGGTGTGACCGGTGTGATGAGAGGCGAGAATAACCTGTGGTTTTGGATATGGTTCGTCATTAAGTTGTCTCTGTATATCGTCATTATGTTTGTGGTCGTACCTCGAGCAATACGTATGTTCTTCAGGAATGTCAGTGACCCGAAACTACAGTTCATATGTACGCTTGCGATTATTTTCTTTTCCGCTGCCTTTGCTGAGGTGTGCGGAGTCGAGGGTATACTCGGAGCGTTCTTGTCTGGACTGGTTCTCAACAGATTCGTGCCTAAGAGCTCTCCTCTGATGAATCGTCTGGAGTTCGTGGGTAACGCTATCTTCGTCCCTTACTTCCTCATTGGAGTGGGTATGATTGTCAATGTGGCACCAATGTTTAAGGAGTGGAACGCATTGTATGTCGTAATAGTGATTGTCATAGCTGCCACATTGAGTAAATATCTCGCCGCCGTGGCATGCCAGTATCTGTTTAAGTACACTAAGTATCAAGGTATGATGATGTTCGGACTGACCGAGGCGCAAGCCGCAGGCTCACTGGCAATGGTGATGGTCGGCATCAAATTAGAGGAAAGTCCCGGCGTACCGCTTATGGACAACACCATACTCGAGGGTGTCGTCATGATGATTCTGATTACATGTGTCATCAGTTCTTTCGCCACTGAGTACTCCGCCAAGCAGCTGAAGATTGATGAGCGTGTCGGAGACCATGAGTCAGGTAAGAGACAAGACTCAACATCGAGAGATGATGAGAAAATGCTTGTGCCGATTAATGACCCAAGCAATATCGAGACGTTGATGGGTGCTGCTATAATGATGAGAAACAAGAAACTTAACCGTGGACTCATCTGTCTCAACATGATAGAGGACTCTAATATGAGTATCGCCGCACAGGCACATAGTAAAGAATGTCTGGACATAGCGAGGCAAGTGGCTGCTGCAGCGGATGTGCCTATACAGACACAGACAAGACTGGCGGTAAACTTCGCCACGGCGGCTATACACTCCATGATGGAGAATGATGCCAGTGAGATGGTGATAGGTCTCCATCACAAGAGATACGAGAATGACTCGTTCCTCGGCACGTTCGCTAACGGACTTGTTAACGGTATGAACAGACAGCTGACTATAGTTAACATGAGAATACCTGCCAATACGGTGCGGCGCATCATAGTGGCTTTGCCTGAGAACGCCGAGTTCGAGAAGGGTTTCTACAGATGGATAAACAGAATAGCGAGAATGGCGGAGGATCTTGGATGTATTATTGAGTTTAATGCTCCTGCCGTCACAGACAAGATGATAATGAAATATATGAAGGACAGACATAAGAGCGCCAGAGCTGAATATCGAAACCTTGAGAACTGGGGTGACTTCGTCCAACTTAAGGAAAAGGTGTCAAGTGACCATCTTTTTGTCGTCATCACGGCAAGAAAAGGTGGTATATCATACCAGCACTCATTCAGTAAACTGTTTAGCATCATACAGAATGACTTCAACCATTGCAGTTTGATGATTATATTCCCGGATCAGGAGGGTGAGGTACAAGAGAGTCTCTTCAATGGTTAAAAATAAACGTGTGTGGCATTTCTTATGCGTAAATAATTGTCATTCATATTTTAATTCCATAACTTTGTTTCCCTTTATGGGAAATGTGACTCGGAGATGACGACAATAGACATCTCATCACGATGGATTATATATGATTAAATTAACGAATATAAGAAAAAGTTTTGGCTCTCTACATGTGTTGAAGGGTATTGACATGGAGGTGTCCAAAGGGGAAGTGGTAAGTATCGTGGGACCGTCAGGAGCCGGTAAGACCACTCTTCTGCAAATAATAGGTACTCTTGATGACGCAGACTCGGGTAGCGTGGTTATCAATGGCGTTGACGTGACAGCATTAGGACAGAAGGAACTCGCTACTTTCAGAAACCAACATATAGGTTTTGTGTTCCAGTTTCATCAGCTGCTTCCTGAGTTCACCGCTCTGGAGAACGTGATGATTCCAGCTATGATAGCCTACGACAGACATGTGTCTCAATATAAAAATAAAAATGAGATAAGAAAACGTGCTTCTGAGTTGCTGGATTTTCTGGGACTCTCGGGCAGAGCGTCGCATAAGCCGTCTGAGCTGTCTGGAGGTGAGAAGCAGAGAATCGCTGTCGCTAGGGCACTGATAAACAATCCGGAGGTGATACTCGCGGATGAGCCTTCCGGTAGTCTCGACTCTCAGAATAAGGCGGAGCTTCATCAGCTGTTTTTCAATTTACGCGATAAATTCGGACAGACGTTTGTCATAGTGACTCACGATGAGACACTGGCTAAGACAACTGACCGGACAATACATATTCTTGACGGTAAGATTTCTCTCGATAATGATAATATGGAGACAAGAAGTGAGGATGACAATGTCACGGACAGATAACTGGTTAACCATTAATTCAGGAAAGGATATATTTATGAATAAAATACAATTAGGAAAGAGGAATAATCTCGAGGTGGTGAAAGAGGTGGATTTCGGTCTTTATCTGGATGGTGGCGAGATAGGTGAGATATTGCTGCCGAAACGTTATGTGCCGGACGGCGCCAAGCCGGGTGATGTGCTCGACGTGTTCCTCTATCTTGACAGCGAGGAACGACTGGTGGCTACCACCGAGACTCCATTGACTGAGGTGGGGGAGTTCGCCTATCTTAAGGTTAATTGGGTGAATGAGTCCGGAGCTTTTTTGGATTGGGGACTGATGAAGGATTTGTTTTGCCCGTTCAGAGAGCAGAAGATGAGGATGCAGCAAGGAAAAAGTTATGTTGTCTACACATATATCGATGCGTTGACATATCGTATCGTTGCTTCTGCTAAGGTGGAGAAGTTCCTGAGTAAGGAAATGCCGCCATACTCCGTAGGTCAGGAGGTCAGTGTACTCATACAGCAAAAAACGGATCTAGGATTCAAGGCTATTGTGGAAGGACAATACAGCGGTCTGATTTACCAGAATGAGCTGTTCCGTAACATACACACGGGTGATGTGCTCACGGCTTACGTGAAAAACGTCAGAAGTGACGGAAAGTTAGACCTGTCTTTGCAGAAGAACGGACGTGGCCACGTCAAAGATTTCTCTGAACACCTGTATGAATATATACTCTCTCACGACGGTTTTTGTCCGTATCATGACAAGTCTCCCGCTGATGAGATATATGAAGTGTTTCAAGTAAGCAAGAAAACCTTCAAGCAGGCAGTCGGCGATTTGTACAAACAGAAGAAAATCGAACTGCTCAGTGACGGTTTGAAACTGGCTACGTTGGATGAATAGATAAACAGTCTGGTTGGATTTTTCTAACCAGACTTTTTTTGTGCTCTTTGAGGAATGTACGAATGCATACGTTGTGTTACATTAAAAACCTGACAATTCTTACTAACAACGATAATGTTATAATAATGTATGAGTTATTAAATAAATAGTATTTTTTTACCTAATTATTTGTTGAATTTAGAATTAATATTTTGAAATATTAATCTTTTTCTCGTTATTTGCATCTGTAAAATGGTTGTTATTAGGTTTATTGATAGGAGTATCTTTAAACGAGAATATGCAATCCTATAATCAAAATATTAATAAACTTAACTTATCTAAAAAAAATGGTGAAGCTTTACTCTTTATTAGCGGTATTGGTGGCATCTTCTTTTTGCCGTAAAGCATCCGCACAGAATGAGCTTATCGTTGGTGATGTAAAGGTCGGTGACCTTATCACTTTGAGTGACGGTTCAAAGTGGTACGTGGGAACGAATGAAGTCACAAACGGTTCGTTCGACATGGATCCATCCGAGAATAACGGTAATATCGTTGGATGGACAGTAGGTTCTTACGCACAGATGACATCATCTAACTTCTCATGGCAGAAGACTGGTGGTTACGATGGGGGTGCTTACATTCAGGCAGTGGGACACACTGGTGCAGCTGGTGTTAATTCTATTGGTCAGCGTTGGAGCATCCAGCCTAACACTCGTTACTACTTCTCTTTCTATCTTGCTAAGAACTCTGCTAATAACCAGTATGTCCCTGTTGTCTCAATGACAGCAGAGGAGTCAACAGCTGGTGGTCAGCACGAGACTTCAGTGTCTAACGGACAGATGATCATCGGTATGAACGGTGGTACTGAGACAACAGGCCTTCAGCCACTCGGATATGGTAACTACGTTGATGAGGACGGTGACGGTGTCGGTGACTGGTGTCAGACTGCATGTTCTTTCAACTCTCAGGAGTACACATACCTGCAGTTCAACGCAAGATGGTTGATGTCAACAGTATGTTTCGACGGTTTCTTCCTCGCACAGTTATACGATCCTGAGGAGACAAGCCAGTCTACTGTGGCTTACCTCGGCCTTCAGGCTGCTCTCAACAATCTCGGTACATACTACTCTGGTCTCAGTGATGACTATTCAGGTATTATATCTGAGCTTGACGACTTTGCTAACGAGGGTGACGTGGATGGTGAGTCAATATCTAACTTGTCTGAGGATTCTGAGCTCACAACGCTTCAGAACGCTATAGACTTGGTGAACGCAATGCTCGAAAGCGCTAAGGCTGCCGTGGCTAATGCTGAGGCTTTCAACGACTTGATGGTTAAGGCAGCAAGCTACCTCGAGGCCGACGACCTGTACCCTGGATATGAGGATTTGCAGAATAAACTCGCTGACTTCGAGCAGTATCAGCTCAATGGTTTCATGACACTTGACAATGATAAGTCTTCTTTGGAGTATGTGTCTGTCGCTATTTCTGAGCTCAACGCTGCTATCAATGACTACCTGTTCTCTCAGACAGCAACAGAGGAGACTCCTGCTAACTACTCATTCCTCATTGATGAGCCAATGTTCACATCAAAGGGTGAGTGGTACATCGGTACTTCAGGTGGTGACCAGCGTGTTAACACTTCTCTCACTGACAACGAAGGTAACGCTATTACTTGTTGGAATGCATGGCGTAACCAGGCTAACTTCACTGACAACACAATACAGCAGGATCTGACTGGTATACCTAACGGATATTACACTGTGTCTGCAGACATGTGTACTCAGGACGGATGTATTACTGACCAGCACTTGTTCGCTACTTCATCTACAGCTACATCAGTGTCAGCTAACCTGTCTCAGACAGGATGGGATCCATACGTTTGGGAGAACCTTACTACAGAGAAGATTCTCGTTGTTGACGGTAAACTCAAGATCGGTGCCACTTCTAATGGTATGTCAGAAACTCCTGGCGGTTATTCAGACTATCGTGGTGGATGGTATTGCGTGACAAACTTCGTCCTCAACTACTACGGTACAGCATCTGACGAGGATATCGCACAGGCTGTAGCTGGTAAATTCGCTGAGGCTGAGGCTATGTCTGATACTATGCACCTTGCAGCTGACAAGGTTACATTCGTGGCTGCTGTCGCTGAGGCTAAGAGCGCTTCAGATCTTGACGCTCTTAACGCAGCTATCGCTATCGCTACAGCTTCTGAGACAGAATATGCTTCTGTGATGTCTGGCACATACAAGACACTTAACGATTCTATAGCTAAGACTGAGGGAACTAACTTCGCTAAAATCACAAAGGTTGTGGTTGACATCACAACAAATTACCTCAATTCTGCTGAGGCAACATACAATGAGACTGGCAACTATACGTCAATCCTTCGTTCTTATCTCAATGATCTCACTCCAGCCATCGCGTCTGCTGAGGCTGCTGTTGAGGACGTGACAAGCGCTGAGGGTAAGGCTGTTCTTAACAGCACTATTGATGATGTTGTTAACCGCTTCGCTGCTGTCAAGAGCTTGCCAACATCAGAGGCTATCACTGAGGCAATCTCTGAGCTTAACAATGCTATTACAGTGGCTAAGGCTGCTGATGTTGAGGTGGCTAACGGCGCTGACGTTACAGCTTACATCTCTGACGCTGCAATTTCTTCAGCTACTCCAACAGGATGGAACATTTACAAGCCAGTAGGTGATGGTAGCGGTGCTAAGAACGGCCAGGCAGAGGATGGTGTTTCTGACAATTACTATATTGACACATGGAACGCTACAGCTGGTGCTGTTAGAGCAACTTACTATCAGACTCTCAACGTTCCAAATGGTAAGTATAAGTTGTCAGCTATGATGCGCGCTTCTGGTGCTGTAGGTGCTGAGGGTGTATACCTTATGGCTTCTGACGCCGCTCTCGCTACTAATGAGGATGAGGCTGTCATTCCTACTGACGGTGCTGTCGTAGTTCTCGCTCCAGCTCATGTTAAGCCAACAAATCTCACTAAGTATGTTGACTCAAGCCTTGAGTCTGTAAGTGGTGGTGACTCTATCGCCTACACATTTGACACTTATGGCGAGCTTTGGACTAAAGCTGCCGACGAGCTTATCAGCAAGTACAACTTGACTGCAGCTACTCAGTTCAGCATTTATGAGTCTGCTATTGAAACATTGGGTGAGTACTGCCCAGATGGTATCTCTGAGGAAAGCTGGACAATCCTTGGCGCTAACGGCGGTAAGGGTCGTGGCTGGATGAATGTTGACCTTGAGATTGAGGTTAAGAATCACGTTCTCACCGTAGGTCTCACTAATGACTCTGTGTTCACTAAGGGTCTTACAGACACTCAGTCTGAGCTTGCCGTACCATTCTCTGGTTCATGGTTCTCTGCTCACAACTTCACTCTTGTACTTCTCGAGGAGGGTGACAATGCAGGTTGGAATGTCACAACAGGTGTTGAGAGCATAGCTGAGAAGTCTGAGGAGTCTGAGATTGAGAATGTATTTACTGTATCTGGTGTACGTGTCAACGGACTCAAGAACGGTATCAACATCGTCAAGATGTCAGACGGCTCTGTCAAGAAGGTTATCAAGTAATACGGTTGTCATACCTATTATATGTAAGAAGGTGTCGGAATTTCTGACACCTTCTTTGTCATTTTAAATAAAAGTCTTACTTTTGCTGAGATATGTATTATCTGAAGTCTATTCTCCATTTATTATTTTAAGATGGCAAATATGAAATCCCTGGCCAAGGATACAGTTGTTTATGGCCTAAGTAGCATTATAGGAAAGTTTCTGAATTATCTGCTCGTTCCGTTATACACACATGTTATTTCCGCGGAGAGTGGCGGGTATGGTATAGTGACCAACCTTTACGCATATACCGCACTCGTCATGGTGATTCTCACATTCGGTATGGAGACCTCTTTCTTTCGTTTCGCCAATTCGGAAGAGGAAAAGTCAGACACAGTGTTCTCCACTGCGATGTTGTTCGTCAGTTCCCTTGCCATAGTGTTTTTCGTGACGGTGTGTCTGTTTATCAACCCTCTGGCGGATGTCATGGGATATGCTGGTCATCATGAGTACGTCCTTATCATGTCAGCGATAGTCAGCATCGACGTGATACAAGCCATACCTTTCTGTTTGCTAAGGTTTAGAAAGAAAGCGTTGAAGTTCGCTATGTTGAAGCTCTTGTTCATCGTTGTCTCCATTGCGTTGAACCTTTTATTCTTCCTTGTGCTTGGTAAAGACGATGTCTACTATGTCTTCTTCATCAATCTCATTTGTACGTTCTTCATCACGTTCTTCTTCATAACAGAATTGACAGACATAAAGTGGAAAGTCGATATGACGGTCATGAGAAGGATGTTAAGCTATTCCTGGCCTATATTAGTACTTGGAATAGCAGGAATACTTAACCAGACATTCGATAAGATTATATTTCCTTGGGCGTATACACGCACCGGACTATATACCGACGCGGAGGCTCACGTTCAGCTTGGCATATATGGAGCGTGTGTCAAGGTGGCCATGATTATGGCGATGATAACGCAAGCTTTCAGATACGCCTATGAGCCTATCGTCTTTGCGAAGAGCAAGGAAAAAGACAGTAAGGAGTATTACGCCGTGGCGATGAAATACTTCATCATATTCACGCTCTTCGCATTCTTGTGTGTTGAGGGATATATTGACCTTCTCAAGAATATTATCGATGAGGAGTACCATTCCGGTTTGTTTGTCATACCTATTGTGATGGTGGCTGAGATAATGATGGGAATATATTTCAATCTCTCTTTCTGGTATAAGCTTATTGACAAGACCATCTGGGGAGCGTGGTTCTCTCTTGCCGGCTGTGCTGTCCTCATCATTGTAAACATCGTTTTCATCCCTGTGTACGGCTATGTGGCGTGTGCCTGGGGAGGAGTGGCTGGATATATGACGTCAATGGTCTTGAGTTATGTTGTCGGTCAGATTAAAAATCCGATAAAGTACGACATGAAGGGTATTATCGTATATGTGCTGATGACATCCTGTATCTTCTCTGTGATGTATGTGCTGCCTGACTATGTCGATTCAGTAGTGTCGCGTCTGTTGGTAAACACTTTCCTGATCTCGCTTTTCGCCGGTCATGTGATTTTCTGGGACCTTCCTATCAAAAAACTACCTGTTATCGGCAGATTTTTCAGATGATTAACTTTTTTACATACCATAAAATATGAAATTCGGAATTTGCAAAATTTTCTCTTTATTCTCTTTATTGTCGATATTGTCAACGTCAAGCGTTAAAGCTGATGAGGGCATGTGGGTTGTCGGTACCATCTCCGCTGAGACCGACTCTGTTCTCAGAAGTCTTGGACTTGAGATGACCGCTGAAGAGTTGTATTCATCAGATCAGCCGTCACTGAACAATGCCATAGTACAGCTTGGCGGGTTCTGCTCCGGTGTCATCGTATCCCCTGACGGTCTCATGTTCACAAATCACCATTGTGGTTACGGTGCCATCCAATCCCATTCGTCTGTAAAGAACGATTATCTGAAGAACGGCTTTATAGCCAAGAAACATGAGGATGAGTTGCCCAACGAGGATTTGTTTGTTCTTCTTCATCTCAAGACGATAGACGTGACGGATAAAATCTTAGGAAGGATTCCAGAGAACGCTACTGTTGACGTCCGTGACAGCTTGATAGATAAGTACTCAGATGAGATTGTCGAGTTGGTGAGTTACAATAATGAGGGAGTATATGGTGAGATAAACCCGTTCTTCAAAGGTTCTAAATACTGTCTCAGTGTATATCAGCGGTATGACGACGTACGTTTAGTCTGCGCTCCTCCTCAGTGCATGGGTAAATACGGTGGTGACACAGACAACTGGATGTGGCCAAGACAGACATGCGACTTCTCCGTGTTCCGTATATATGCAGGGAAAGACAACAGACCGGCTCCATACTCAAAGGATAACGTTCCATACAAGCCTTTGTCGTTCGCTCATGTGTCCACACAAGGGTATAAAGAGGGAGACTATGTCATGACCTTGGGCTATCCTGGCTCTACAGACCGTTATCTCAGCAGCTATGGAATCTATAACACTATGCGTTGTGAGAATGACGTGCGTTACCAAGTGCGCGGAGTAAAGCTTGATATACTGAAGAAAGCAATGGATGCTGATGATGCCATAAGAATCAAATATGCCTCAAAACAGTCATCATGCTCCAATTACTGGAAGTTCTCCCTCGGACAGAATACTGCGCTCCAGAACCTCAATGTACTCAATGATAAGAGAAAGCTGGAAAACGATGTCAAGGCTTGGATAGACTCTGACACCGTCTCAAGGAAGAGATATGTCGGTATGCTCGACTCATTGTCTTTCTATTATGAGAAAGAATTCAAGAAGGCTTATGCCGCTAACCTGTTCATGGAGTCATTCATCGGCGGCTCTGACATTTTGAAGTTCGTTTTGTACAAGAATATGTTTGGAGGAGTGAGAGTTGAGGACTCATTGTCATTTAGGAACAAAGTGGCGGAGACCTACAAAGATATTGACGTAGACACAGACAAGGAGATTTTCCGTTCTCTCCTCAAGAATTACATCTCGCATGTTCCTGACTCGTCATTCTTGCCGGTTGATTTGTTGAGTAGGATTGACTCTGTCTCTCAAGGCGATATTGACAAGTTCGTGGATTTTCTCTACTCACAGTCAGTTTACGCTGATGTCGTTAAGCTCTCTAAGGTGTCCTCTTTCGAGGAGACAGCGGCGGATCCTATGGTCGACGTGGCGATGGACATTGCCGCACTCGTTCCGTCTGTCTCGGGTGAGAGTAAGACATACGAGTATGAGCGTCTGTTGGGTGACGCTATACGTGAGATGAATCACTCACGTCTGTACTACCCGGACGCCAACTTCACTCTCAGACTTAGCTACGGCCTTTTCAAACCAATCAACTTTCCTGTTGGAACAAAAGGACTGAAAGAAGAGGCTGAGAGTATGGTGACCACGCCTCAGTCATTCCTGAACAAGCATTTCAATGAGTCTCAGAACAGCGATTATGAGCTTATCGATCCTGTTTGCAAGTGGATGAAGAAAGGAAAGTTCTCGTCTAGATACATAGACAAGAATACGGGTAACCTGCCTTTGTGCTTCTTGACCACCAACGATATAACCGGTGGTAACTCTGGTTCCGGTATGTTCGACTCTAAAGGTCGTCTGGTCGGACTCGCCTTCGATGGTAACTGGGAGGCCATGTCGGGTGACATCAAGTTCGACAATAATCTTCAGCGTTGTATTGGTGTTGACATCCGTTGGGTGTTGAGTGTGATCGAGGATTATTCAAAAGGAAAGAATCTTATTAAAGAGCTTGTTATTGAATGAAAAAATAATCCAAATAATAGAAAAATAGTAATAGTAAAGTGAAAAAGAGTGTTTATTACACTTTTTTTCACTTTTATTTTTCTTACTTTGTGACATGGACAAGACAGACAGATACACTGATTGACTTGCAGATTCTCAGTCATGAATGTCCATATCAGTTCTGACAACACATACACGTCTATATATAATAATTTTTAATGAGCATGAATATTGTTACTCATTAGTTTATAGAATAGTAAAAGAAGTAAAATAATAGTTTGATGTGAGTCATTATTACTTTTTTGTTTGTAGTGATACAGTCAGATGATGACTTAGACATGATTAAAGTTTTAAGAATAGTATTTGTTTAAGTAAAAGGTGATAGTTAGATTATTGGGATTATTTTTTAGGTCATGAAGGTGCGAAGAGTAAACACTTCGCGCCTTTTTTGTGCGAAATGGATAAAAAATAGCCGGATATGTGTGTTATGTGTGGTAAAATGTGTATCTTTGCGCGGTTTTTAATGTGGATAGATTTGGGCTGCTTGCAACCACTAAAAAAAATGCTAAAATACAAACCCGTTTCTTTGGTTTGTTTGCGTGTTTCGTTAGTTTCTATCCCCAGTTATTTTATTATAATTTTTAGGTGTCTTTTCCGTTTTCGTATGGAGACGTGATGAGGTGCTTATAGATGTATTTGAATTATGGGATATTTGTTTACTTCAGAGTCAGTCAGTGAGGGACATCCTGACAAGGTCGCCGATCAGATCAGCGATGCTCTTCTCGATCATTTCCTCGCTTATGACGCTAATTCCAAGGTCGCTTGTGAGACTTTGGTGACAACAGGTCAGGTCGTGCTGGCCGGAGAGGTTAAGTCAAAGACATACGTAGATATTCATGAGGTGGCTCGTAAGACAATCACCAGGATTGGCTACACCAAGTCGTCATATAAGTTCGACGCTGAGAGCTGCGGTATTCTTAGTGCTATCCATGAGCAGAGTGCGGATATCAATAGGGGAGTAGAGCGTGACGCTCCTATGGATCAGGGTGCCGGTGACCAAGGTATGATGTTTGGTTACGCCACAAACGAGACGGAGAACTTCATCCCTCTCTCGCTTGACCTCTCCCACAGAATACTCCAGGTTCTTGCCGATATACGCCGTGAAGGTAAGGTGATGACATACCTCCGCAAGGGTAAGACCGTCACTTATCTTCGTCCGGACGCCAAGTCGCAGGTTACTATAGAGTATGGTGATGAGGGTAAGCCGGTACGCATCGACTCTATCGTAGTGTCTACTCAGCATGATGAGTTCGATGACGACGATGAGAGTATGTTACAGAAAATCAGGGAGGACGTCATTAATATTCTTATTCCAAGAGTCATCGACACCATACAGTCACCAGCAGTCAAGGCTCTTTTCAATGACGAGATTAAGTATTACGTCAACCCGACAGGTAAGTTTGTCATTGGTGGCCCTCATGGTGACACAGGACTTACAGGACGTAAGATTATCGTTGACACCTACGGTGGTAAGGGAGCTCACGGTGGTGGCGCCTTCTCAGGAAAGGACCCAAGCAAGGTGGACCGTTCTGCCGCTTATGCCGCTCGTCATATCGCTAAGAATATGGTGGCAGCCGGTGTTGCTGACGAGATGCTCGTTCAGGTCAGCTATGCAATTGGTGTCGCTGAGCCGGTGAGCATATATGTCAACACTTACGGACGTTCCAATGTTAACATGTCCGACGGTGACATTGCGTTACGTATCGCCAAGTTGTTTGACTTGCGTCCGAAAGCAATTGAGGAAAGACTCAAGTTACGTCTTCCGATTTATGAGGAGACCGCCGCTTACGGACATATGGGTCGCAAGCCAGAGGTGGTGGTTAAGCATTTTGACAATCGCTATGAAGGCTCTAAGGATATCGAGGTGGAGCTTTTCACATGGGAGAAGCTTGATGCCGTCGATATGATAAAGAAAGAGTTTTGTTTGTAGAACGACAATAAGGAATGATCACAGATTACGACAGCATATTGACAGCCACTGACTCGAATGTGATAAACAAGAGTGAGTATTATGTCACAGGTAAAGACCTGCGGTCTGGCACTGTCCCTATGTCTGAGCGTCCTTATATGCTCAGCAGGGATAATAACATCGTGTCTGTGTTCATTCTTATGTTTGTTATCATCTCACTGTCCATATATCATAACCGTCTGTTGATTGCGTTCAGGATAAAGAAATTTTTCACCACGCGACGTATTTATTCAGACGACAAAGTCAATGATAACAGTAATGACATAGTCACTATATTCCTTCTTTGTGGGGTGTGCTCGTGCTCACAAAGTATACTGCTCTATCATTGCCTTTCATATATATATGTTTTCCCGTCCTATTATGATAGACCGTATTGGATAATAAGCGCCGGTATGTTGTTGTTCTTGTTGTTGATATCATTTCGGGGCTTGCTCTATTTTCTTGTCAATAAAGTGTTCTTCGATAATGAGCGTCAACGTGTGTGGAACAATAGTTTCATACTGTCCACGATACTTTCTTCCTATGCTTTTTTCATTGTTTCTGCGTTGACAGTTTTTTTGCATTTTAGCGTTAAAAATGTCATCATATATTCCATTTTTGTGTTGTTTTTGTTTGAGTTATTGCTTCTGTACAAGTTGATTGTTAACTTTACAAATAAAAAAAGCGGAATATTGCTGATAATTTTGTATTTTTGCAGCGTTGAAATTATGCCTTATGCCCTTTTGTGGCACTTTATTAACTGGATTTTCAATAGTAATCTTGTAAACAATTTACTTACTTAATGGCAACAAAGATTTTAATTTCCCAACCTAAACCACAAACTGAAAAGTCCCCGTATTATGACGTGGCCAACAAATATGGAGTAGATATTGTTTTTCGTCCGTTCATCAAGGTGGAGCCAATGTCAGCAAAGGATTTCCGTATGCAGAAAATCTCCATACCTGGACATACAGCCGTGGTGTTTACCTCTCGTCATGCCATTGATCATTTTTTTAATCTTTGTAAGGAATTACGTGTTGAGATTCCCGATGACATGAAGTATTTCTGTGTGTCAGAGCAGGTGGCTTTGTATATTCAGAAGTATGTTCAGTATCGTAAGAGAAAAAATTTTCATCCCGAGACAGGAAAGATAGCTGACCTCATCCCAATCATGGTCAAGCATAAGACAGAGAAATTTTTCGTTCCTCAGTCTTCCGCACACAATGACGACCTGAAGAATATGCTTGACGAGGCAGGATTGGATCATGATGAGGCTGTCATGTATTACACTGTAAGTAACGACTTCGGTCCTGACGAGCCTTTCGATTATAACATGCTTGTGTTCTTCTCACCAGAAGGTATTCACTCTCTCAAGAAGAACTTCCCTGACTTCGTTCAGGGTGACATAGCTATAGCTTGCTTGGGTGCCAAGACTATCAAGGCGGCCGAGGAGGCAGGTCTCAGGGTTGACTTGCAGCCTACACCGGAGTTACGTTCCGTACCGGCTATAATTGAAGACTATATTAAGAATCATTAAGTTTACTTTTTTATCCTTGTCATTTGATAATACGAATGGATATACGTAATACATTTTGTAAATCAGAGCGACTTAACAGTAAACTCATTATTGATAAACTTTTCGCAGGTGGAAACAGTTCTTTTACTGTGTTCCCCCTGCGAATTGTATTTATGAAGATACCTATTGATGGTGATACCAGCACAAATCTCCCTCCTGTGTCTGTCCTTATTTCCGTCCCTAAAAAGAAGTTCCATGACGCAGTGGACCGCAACAGGGTGAAAAGGCTCGTAAGGGAGTCTTACAGGCTTAATAAGCGTGTCTTGTGGAAAGCTATGGAGGGTAAGGACTACGGGCTAGCCGTGGCGTTTATTTGTCTCACTGATACTCTTCCTGACTATAAGGTTATTCATAAAAGCGTGATGAAGATTCTTACACGTCTTTCTGAGTTATTATAATATCTTCTTTTGTCAGTTTCTTTGCCGCTGATAAGGGATTCTCGTGTATAATTCTCCTCTTTCTTTTCGCACTTTTTTTACTGTCCGATATTCCACTTTTTCCGTTGATGTCTGTCAGTGAATAAATGCTTTTCAGTTTTTTCTCGTGTCTTATTCGACGTCTGAAAATCTTAGGTTAGGACGCTGAAATGTTCAGGTTAGGATTTTGAAATTCTCAGACCTGCGTATAGACTATATCTTAACCTAAGAATTTCAAAAAAGAGACCTAAGGTTTTAAATGCATTGTTTTAAGATTATCAGTAAGTTAACCTATTTTTGACTAAAAAACAGGCATAGGAAATTTGGTCACAAGCCAAATTGTCCATTATTCCCCCTTTTTATAGTCTCTTTCCTCTACGTGTATGGCGAATAGTCCGTATTATAATGTTTTATAAACTGTTCTGGAGATTTTGATGTCAGGATTTAATCCGTCCTTTCTTTAGTCGTATAATCATTGTTTTTCATCCTTTTCACCCTCCAAACTGTCTGTTTTAACTTTATATTTCAATAGTTTTACGGTTTAAAAATAAGAAAAGTCTGACTCTTTCGAATCAGACTTATTCTCTCTTGTAGATTCTCTACAATCATTTTTTTGAACATGCTTCACAGCATCTTCTTTGGTTTTTAGTTAAGCATCGATTAGTTTAATATATGTAAAGCAAAAGTTAATCGTTATTATTAGTGAATATAGAATCGGACTTTACACTTGGTGTCTTTGTCTCCGCTTGTGTGTTGTCCTTAATCCTTATCGCTGCAGATATATTCGTCTGTTTGATGTAAGGACTTATCACATTCTGACTGTTCTCGCAAGCAGGAATACCTTGTCCGTTAACTGAACGTTCGGCTGCGCTACCTATTGTGAGTATTATCGCCACAACCGCCGCTGCTCTGAACAGCGGAGCGAACCGTCTGCCTATCGTCGTTACTATATTCTTTTCTTTCTCACTTTCTTTCTCAACAATTGAAATTATCTTGTCATCGAATGACTTGTCGAGAGTGACTTTTGACATCTCCTCCTCGTGGCGGAAGATATCCTTGTATTTTATTAAGCCTGAAGGGATTTCATCTTGTGAGAAGAATGAACGTAGAATTCTCTCCTCCTGAACAGTTGTCTCGCAATTGAAGTAACTGTCTATAAGCTGTTCTATGTACTCGTAGTTCATTTTCATTTCTTGATTTTTAATCCCTTTATTTATACGACGGACGTGTTACGGAAAAGTTACAAAAAAAATGAGTTTTTTTTGTTTTTCTGTAGCACATTTTTCTTATAATGCTGATTTGCTGATAATCGGCGCTCTATGTGTGGCTGGTTATTAGTTTTGTTTTTTGAGGTAATTATCCTTGAGTGTTTTTCTTGCTCTGAAAAGGTTCACTTTCACGTCGGACTCTGATATGGATAGTATTTCAGATATCTCTTTATAAGACTTTTCCTCGACGTCTCTGAGTTGTAATATTGTCTTCTGTTTTTCCGGTAAAGAATCAATTATATTGTTTATGGCATTCATTCTCTCGTCCTTCTCGATTCTCTCGTGAGCGTTTTGCTGCCATTCGTCTGCCCTATCGTATTTGTCGTCTTCTATTGACACATTCTGTCTCTCATGCTTTGCCATCTTATCCAAGGCGAGGTTTCTTGCGGCGGTAATAGCGTATGCCTCTAGATTCTTAATGTTGTCCAGTTCTTTTCTCTGCTGCCAGAGTCGTAATAGTATGTCTTGCACAATATCCTCAGCGTCTTCGCGATTCATGGTGATTCGCAAAGACGTTCTGAAGATAATATCCTTCAACGGCAATATGTCGCATCTGAAGTCAATCATTATTGTGCGTAGTTATTATGTTATTTTATAACTGTTCCGTGTTGTCCGTCAATGGCGTCTGCCTTGGTGATTATGACCTGTTTCACTCCTGCTCGTACAGCGTCGAGGGCGTTCTCGATCTTAGGTATCATCCCCCCGTTGACCGTACCGTCTTTTTTCAATTCCTTGAATGACTTCTCTGTTATGAGCGGAATGACGCTGTCCTCGTTCTCCGGGTCTTTAAGTACTCCGGCGTGCTCGAAGCTATACATGAGAGTGACGTCATAATATGGTGCCAGTGCTTTTGCTGTCTCGCCGGCTATCGTGTCTGCGTTGGTGTTGAGCAGGTTGCCGTTTCCGTCGTGTGTGAGGGGAGCCATAACGGGCACTATGCCGTTGTTGATGATATTTGAGAGCATCTTGCCGTCACACTTATCCACGTCACCTACGAAACCGAAGTCCACCATTTCTTCTGTGCCATCCTCCATGACAACTTTCTTTGGTGCTCTCTTGTGTGAGCGCATGACATTCATGTCGGCTCCTGTCAGTCCTAACGCGTTGATGCTGTTAGCCTGTAATCTCGCCACGATGTTTTTGTTGACAAGACCTCCGTATACCATGCTGACAACTTTCAGCATGGTCGTATCGGTTACTCGTCTTCCGCCTATCATCCTGCTTTCTATACCGAGGTCTGCGGCAATTTTAGTAGCGCTTCTTCCTCCGCCATGGACAAGGACCTTGGAGCCTTCAATCTCTCCGAAGTCTTTCAGTAGTTGTGTCAGTGTCGTCTCATCCTCGACAATCTTACCACCGACTTTTACGACAGTCAATTTTTCCATATATGTGATTATTTGTTTGTCATTGTCCTACAAATGCTCCTCGAAATACCTTGTGATAACCTTGTGAAGGTGTACCCTGTCAGTGCCTGTCATGTTATGACCGTCACCTGGGTATGTGAAGAGGTCAGGGTATCTGTCGGCGTCAATACATGCTCTTATGAATGAGAGTGTATGTTGAGGTACGCACACCGGATCGTTTCCTCCGTATATTATCATCAGCCTTCCCTTGAGATTCGGCGCTTTGTTCAACAGTGATGTACGCTCATAGCCCTCCGGATTGTCTTGTGGAGTGTCCATGTATCGTTCTCCGTACATCACCTCATAATATTTCCAGTCTATGACGGGCCCTCCTGCCACGCCGCACTTGAAGACATCCGGGTATGTGGTCATCAGGCTCGTTGTCATGAATCCTCCGAAACTCCATCCGTGTACTCCCAATCGCGTGGAGTCAACGTACTCGAGGCTTTTGAGGTACTCAACACCTTTCATCTGGTCTTTCATCTCCTCTACTCCGAGATTACGGAATGTGGCCTGCTCGAACTCTAATCCTCTGTTCTCACTGCCTCTGTTGTCAATGGAGAACATGACATAGCCTTTCTGTGCCATCCAAATGTCCCATCCTCTCGCTCCGTAGTTACGTGAAGCGTCCACCACGTGTGCGTGTGGACCACCATAGACATAGACGATGGCAGGATATTTTTTTTGCGGGTCGAAGTTGGCAGGTAATGTTATTCTGTAGTATAAGTCAGTAACACCATCCGCGGCTTTTATCGTGCCGCTCTTGATTTCTGGCACGTTATATTCTTCCCATTTGTCTCTTGCCGTCAGAACGTTCGTGGTGGCGCCGTTGTGTGTGTCAATGAGGTCGACGGCTCTGGCGGTCTGTGGTGATGAGTAATTGTCCGCCACATATCTTCCTGTTTCGCTGATTGTCACGTTATGCCAGCCTTTCTGACTTCCAACGGCCTTTCTGCGTCCGCTCATGTCGACCTTATAGATAGTTTTCTCAAGTGCGTTGTTCTCGTTGGAAGTATATATGACGGTCTTGTCTTTCTTGTTGAATCCGAGAAAGTCTATCACCTCATATTTACCTTTTGTCAGTTGTCTAAGCTCATGTCCGTCAGCGTCGTAAAGGTATATGTGTCTGTAACCGTCTTTGCGTGTCTGATAGATAAACTTATTATTGTCCCACGGCAAGAACGCTATCGGTGCTGTCGGCTCGTAATATTTCTTGTTGTCTTCTGAGAATAGGGTACGTTTTTTCTCGCCTGTCGTCACTTCATATTCGACGAGTTCTCCGTGATTCTGGTCTCTGTTGAGTTCAATCATGTATATGGACTTGTCGTCAGGTGCCCATGATATGTTGGTGAAATACCTGTCTGTAGGATCTCCTGCTTTCAGATAAATGGTCTTTTTTGTCTTCAGGTCGTAGATACCTACTGTCACTTTATGTGACTTCTCGCCCGCCATAGGGTATTTGTCTGCCACCATCCTTGCGCATCGTGTGTTGTCCGCTTGCGGCGTTATGTTAACTTGCGGATATGTGCTCACCATGCTCTGGTCCATTCTGTAGAAGGCGAGCTTGTCTCCGTTGTTACTCCAGAACGTACCTTTCTCGATTCCGAACTCATTGCGGTGTACGGACTCTCCGTATGTTATGTCGTCACTTCCGTCTGTGCTTATTACGTGTCTCTCACCGTTTTGGTCCACCACGTTCAGGTTATGACTCACGGTGTAAGCTATCTTTTGTCTGTCGTAGTCTGTGTTCTCTGCGTCTCTTTCAAGGTTGACGGACCATTCTGTCTTTTTTGTCTCCCAGTTGATAAGGCTCAGCTCGTTCTCGGTGCGTCTGACGAGAATCAGACTCTTGTCGCCTTGAGGCATGACACTGTATAGTAGACTTTTGATGTTCTTCTTGCCTTCAGTTGACAGAATGGTGTTGATGTCCTCTATTGTCACGAGCACTTGAGTGGCTTGCCCTGTCTTCATATCTACCAGGCTGCATTTGTCCACATCAAGCTTGACGCATTTGTCCCCCCACCATGTCAGGTAGCAGTTCTCAGGAACGGTGTTCTGCCAATACGTCGTTCCTCCTGGGATTAGGTCGTCCAATGTGAATTCTTTCTTCTGAGCCATTGCCAATGTGTGGAAAAGTGTTAATAGGGATATTAAGATAATGTTTTTTCTCATAATATTTGTTTTAGTGGAATGAGGACGAAGTCTCGTTCGTTCATTAGTGGATGTGGTATAGTTAGTCTCGGAGTGTTTATGTGTATGCCGTCACCTGATATGTCTCCATCCTTATAATACATCAGGATATCAATGTCTATAATGCGGTCTTTGTATACACCGTTAACAGACTTTTTGGCTCGTCCCATAGTCTTCTCTATAAGCTGACACTCATCGAGCAGTGTCATGGGCTCAAGTATTGTCTCCACCTTCACTGCAGCGTTCAGGAAGTTGTTGTCACTCTCGAACCCCCACGGCTGTGTTTCAATAAAGGCGGATTTAGCCTTTATTGTGCCAATCCGCCTTTGTATTTGTGATAAGGCGTCTTTAAGGTTCTTTTCCTTGTCGCCTAAGTTTGTTCCTAATGATAGATAGACTATGTTCATGATGAATTAGTCGATAATCAGCATTGCGTCTCCGTATGTTCCGAATTTGTAGTCTCCTTCCAAAGCTTTCTTGTATGCGTCCATGACCACTTCGTATCCTCCGAAGGCTGTGACGAGCATGAGCATGGTGGTCAGTGGCATTTGGAAGTTGATCACTAAGGCGTTGGCTACTGTGAAGTCGTATGGAGGAAAGATGAATTTGTTTGTCCATCCCTCAAACTCCTTAATGTAGCCTCCAGGTCCTACTGCTGTCTCTATGGCTTTGAGCACCGTGGCGCCTACGGCACATACCTTGTGTCCGTTCTCCTTGGATTTGTTGACGATGTCGCATGTCTCCTTGGTGACGAACATCTGCTCGCTGTCTGTCTTGTGCTTGGTGAGATCCTCCACGTCGATGCTGCGGAAGTTTCCGAGACCTGCGTGAAGTGTGATGAATGCCTGGTTCACTCCTTTAATCTCCATACGCTTCATCAGCTCTCTTGAGAAGTGAAGACCAGTGGTTGGAGCCGTCACCGCACCTTCCTTTGTGGCGTAAATGGTCTGGAAATTCTCTATGTCCTCAGTAGTGGCTTTTCTGTGTGAGCGAACGTCATCAGGAATAGGAGCCTCGCCGAGTGCGTACAATGCTGCCTTGAACTCATCATGCGGTCCGTCATACAGGAAACGAAGTGTGCGGCCTCTTGACGTCGTGTTGTCAATTACCTCTGCCACCATTGAGTTGTCCTCACCGAAGTAGAGCTTGTTGCCTATACGTATCTTGCGCGCCGGGTCAACTAACACGTCCCAGAGTCTGAGCTCCTCATTAAGCTCGCGAAGAAGAAACACTTCGATACGCGCTCCTGTCTTCTCTTTGTTTCCGTAAAGACGTGCAGGGAACACTCGAGTGTCATTGAATATGAAT
Organism: uncultured Prevotellaceae bacterium; assembly: GCA_937900485.1. Classification (GTDB taxonomy): domain Bacteria; phylum Bacteroidota; class Bacteroidia; order Bacteroidales; family Bacteroidaceae; genus Minthosoma. Next base: position 33,464 of record CALCEL010000001.1, on the reverse strand, counting down.
GTATCTCCATCATCAAAGTATTCCAATATGTCCTTGAAGATCTTGTGCTCTATCTCTCCAGTTTTTCTGTGCACAACCATAAGTTTGCACTCGTCACGGTGATATGTAGGCTCTAAAGCGATCTTGTCATCTGGTAACTTAAATTTGAATTGTGAAAGTTTCATATATACTCTTCTTTAATTTTCTTGTTCTTTTTCGATTGTCTGTCCGTCCAACCACTCTTCTACTGACTCGATGTCGATGCAGTCGCACAATCTGTATTTTCCTATCCTGGTACGTATCAGGTTTGTGAGGTATGCTCCGCTTCCCAATGCTATACCTATGTCACGCGCTAAGGCGCGTATGTATGTTCCTTTACTGCAAACAACTCTGATGGTCATAGAAAGATGTTCACCGTCTAAGTTGTCGGACTGATAGTTTATACGTGAGTTTCTTCCGTCTTCTTCCTCCTGGATGGTCTCGTCTGACTGAGGTGTGTTCCGCACAACACCGAAGTTGAGCAACTCTATCTCGTCAATGACGAGTGTTTTCGGCTTCAACTCTACATCTTCTCCTTTTCTCGCCAGGTTGAACGCTCTCTTACCGTCAACCTTGCACGCTGAGAATGTAGGTGGTACCTGCTCAATCGTGCCGACGAAACCCTTAAGTTTCTCTTCGACCAGCTCACGTGTTATATGTTCTGTAGGATATGTGCCATCCTCGGACGTCTCCATGTCGAACGATGGAGTGGTGGCACCTAACTTTATCTCTGCCACGTATTCCTTGGTGTGAGACTGCAGCTCCTCGATTTGCTTGGTAGCCTTACCTGTGCATACCAATAGCACGCCTGTGGCGAGAGGGTCTAACGTTCCCGCGTGACCGACTTTCAGTTTCTTTGTTCCTAACCTGATTGTAAGCTCCCTTCGTACTTTAGACACCACATTGAACGATGTCCATTTGTATGGTTTATTGAAGACTAGTATCTCTCCCTTTTCCGGATTCATCAGATTAAAGACTTAGATATATTGTGAAAATGCCTGCTATGGCACAGTAGATGGCGAAATAAATCAGCTTGCACTTCTTGACCATTGAGATCATCCAGTTGCATGCGAAGCATCCGCTTATGAAAGCGGCGATGAATCCCACGATCAGTGATGACGTCTCTATCGGTGCGCTATTTCCGTGCTCCATCAGGTATTCCGCACTTGGAGCAAAGATGTGCTTGAAATCCAGCAAGGCCTCACCGAGTATCGGCGGTATGACCATGAGGAATGAGAATTGCGCAAGTGATTTCTTACTGTTTCCCAATAGTAATCCTGTGGCTATCGTGGAACCGCTTCTTGACAATCCTGGAAGTACTGCCACTGCTTGTGCTAATCCGATGATGAAAGCGTGTTTGTGAGATATGTTCTCATTTTCTCTTGGATGGTAGAAATGCGTCAGCGCTAACAGGAAAGACGTTATCAGCAGGCAGACACCGACAACCATCAGACTACCCTCAAAAATTGAGTCGATATAATCTTTGAACACAAGCCCCACGATTCCTATTGGAATCATTGAAATGACGATGTTAAGAACATATTTCTGCTCGTCATTCATCTTGCCGTCCCATCTGAAAAATCCCGAGATGAGCCATGCCACCTCTTTCCACAGCACCACCAGCGTCGCGCATACTGTAGCGACATGTACCACAATGTCGAATGTTAATCCTCCATTCTCAATGTTCAGCAGATGCTGTCCTATCTGTAGGTGTCCGCTGCTGCTGACAGGCAGGTATTCAGTCAGTCCTTGTACTATTCCGAGTATAAGTGCCTCAATCCAACTCATTCTTGTCCTTTTGTTTTTGCTGGCCACAAAATAGCCACTATTATAAATACGAATCCAAACAAGCTAACCATAGGGGCCAACTTGATACGTGTGTCACTGAAGATGTCCGGGTTAAATGCTTGTTCTGTGGTAGCGTCTCCTGACATGAGACAGAAACCGGCGAGTATTATGGCGATACCCACGGTAAGAAGAATGTAGTTAATCTTACCAAAAGCGAAATTGTTTTGTTTCATTTAATTATGTGTTAAAACATTACTCCTTATATATAATATAACTCGTTGCTGCTCATGCGTAGGAATTTATTTAGTGACGCATAGACGCAGAAAGATGTGATCAGTATTCCGAAGGCGAAGACAGCCACGCTGACTATTGCCAACACCTCGCTGTTTATTATTGTCTCAAGCTCAGGCTCGAAGCATTTCAGTCGATATACACCGATCATGATTATTGTTTCGGCGAGTATGGCTGATATGAGACCTTGCGCCACGCCCTGTTTGAGGAACGGCTTTCTGATGAACGCCCAGCTTGCGCCCACAAGTTTCATGGTGTTTATTATGAAACGTCTGGAGAATATCGTCAGTCGTACCGTGTTGTTGATCAGTGTGAATGAGATATACGTGAATAGCGCCGCTATGACCAGCAGTACAATACTGATTTTGCTTATGTTCTCATTGATTGACTTCACCAGGTCTTTTGGATAGTTCACGTCAATGACCGCTTGGTCTTTCTTTATCTCGTGAGCGATAATCCTGAGGCTGTCAGGGTTGGCGTACGGAGCTTTCATCTTTATCTCAAATGATGCGGTGAAAGGGTTGTAGCCGAGAAACTCGGTAGGGTCAGTGCCCATTTCCTGGCTAACCTCCTTCAGTGCCTGTTCCCTTGAGATGTAGCTGATGTTTTTGATGTACTTGTTTTTCTCAAGTGTTTTTTGCATCTTGTTGATTTGCTCCGACGACAAGTCATCGCTGATGAGCACGCTCATCGTGATGTTCTCTTTGACATACGTTGACAGGTTACGCGCTGTCAGCATAAAAAGGACAATAGTTCCCAGCAGAATCAGCACCAGAGTGGTACTGATGGTCGTTGTGATGAACTGAGTGCCTGATAAGCCATTGTGTTTCTTACTCATTTACTTCGATACCTTTAAGTGTTGCCGAGCTGGACTCGGTTATTCTGACATTAACAAAGTCGCCGATGTGGTGTTGTCCCTTGTCGAACACTACAACCTTGTTCTGTGGTGTTCTTCCGAACAGTTGCTCTCGTGAGCGTTTGCTGAATCCCTCCACGAGCACTTCAAATGTCTTGCCTATATCTTTCTTGTAACTCTCAGCCGAGAGCTTATTCTGTAAAGCTATCATCTCATTGAGTCGCGCGATCTTTGTCTCCTCAGGCACGTCGTCAGGAAGGTGTTTTGACGCGTATGTTCCTGGACGTTCAGAGTATTTGAACATGAAGGCAGAGTCGTATCCGCATTCTCTCATAAGTGAGAGGGACATCTGGTGGTCCTCTTCAGTCTCAGAGTGATAACCAACGAAGATGTCTGTGGTCAGTCCACAGTCTGGAATAATCCTTCTTATGGCTGCCACCCTGTCGAGATACCACTCGCGTGTGTACTTCCTGTTCATGAGTTTAAGTATTCTGTCGCTTCCGCTCTGAACTGGGAGATGTATGTGGTTACATATGTTTTTGTGAGACGCTATGACTTGAAGAGTCTCGTCGCTCATGTCTTTCGGATGACTCGTTGTGAATCGTACTCTCATGTCAGGCACACTCTCCGCCACCTTTGTCAGAAGTTTAGCGAAATTTATGTCTCCGTATGAGTAGCTGTTCACATTCTGTCCGAGCAGATTCACCTCTTTGTATCCTCTTGCTCTCAAGTCGTTCACCTCGTTGAGGATGCTGTCCACCTCTCGGCTTCTCTCTCTTCCTCGAGTGTAAGGTACAATGCAGTAATGGCAGAAGTTATTACATCCGCGCATGATGCTCACGAAGCCAGACACTGTGGTGCCGCAGATGCGCTCAGGTATGATGTCCTTGTACGTCTCTGTCGTAGAGAGCTCAACGTTTATGGCTTTCTCTCCAAGTTCGACGGAGGCGAACAGGTCTGGTAGTGTGAGATATGAGTCTGGACCGGCCACAAGGTCGACATGATGTTCAGTGATAAGCTTGTCCTTGACGTTCTCTGCCATACACCCTACCACGCCGATAATCAAAGCTCCTTTTTTCTTACGCAGGGCGTTGAGAGCCTCAAGCCGGTTGAAAATCTTCTGTTCAGCGTTATCTCTCACTGAGCACGTGTTAAGTAAAACGGCATCCGCCTCGTCAATAGATTGACAAGAATCATAGTCCGCCATTTTCATGACAGACGCTATCACCTCACTGTCCGCCACATTCATCTGGCAGCCGTAAGTCTCAATAAAAAGTTTCTTCATTTAATGATATATCACAAAATCGGGGCAAAATTACAAAAAAAAAACTGATTACCTGCAAATAACAGAAGTTTACAAAATAAAAAAAACGTAACTTTGCGGAAGATTGGTGAAATTTCACTTGTTTTCACAAGTTTTTTCTCCTCATTTAACTAAAAATCAGATTTAAGAAGTGCGGTCTAATTTCCAGTCAACAATAGCTACGAGCCAGTTCTGCTTACCCGTGTCGGTAGTGCTTGGTGTTTTGTCATGGCTGTTTCTCCCGGTTAAGGACACTTATGCGTGGTGTGAGCCTGACTACGGACTATGGTCTTTTGTGCCGTTGTCCGTACAAACTGGCTCTCTTGGTCTTTTGTCTGGAATTTTTTTTACTTCACTGGTGACATATCTGATGGTGGAGTTCTGTAATGCGATGGTATTGCTTAACACAAACTCCAGAATGCTCAGTTGCACTCTGATTATCATTATGTCTCTGTCGTTGTGTCTGCACAGATTGCAGCCGTCCCACGTTGTCATGTTGGCCTCGTTGATTTCATTCTTCGCTCTTTTCAGCTCATACCAGAATGAAAGTCCGGAACTGTCGTTTGTTGCCCATCTCACCATTTCTGCGGCCTCTTTGGTGTGTCCGAAGATTATCATGCTAACACCTTTCATCTTTCTGGTTCAGCTGTATGTCAACTGTTTGTCTTTTAGGACATTCTTTGCTTCTCTTATGGCGATCATCGTACCGTATTGGTTCTTTTTTGTATGTGCTGTATGTAAGGATGACATTGGCATGTTCACGGACTTTTTCAGAGTGATGGTTGACTTCAGCGTGCCCGACTATTCCGTAGTGATGACGGAGCAGTGGCTGATGGGGCTGAATATCGTGGTGTTTTTCGTGGCTGGTTGTGTGAATTATCTGTTCACCACATCTAAAAGCCGAACGAGACAAAGGATGGTGTTCAACACATTCATGATGCACGGGCTTATATCCTTGCTTCTGTTTTTGGTTATGCCAAATTGCGTCAATGTCATTATGGGAATGTTAGCCATTGACGCTTCCATACTATGCGGTAGGTTCTGGGTATTAAGTAATAACCGTTTCACCCATGTTTTTTTCGTTATTTTAGGTCTGTTCTCTTTAGTGATTTTGTCAGTTACTGTCAATATGTGAGACGAGAGGTGAAGGAGCCTGTTATTCTCATGATGGGTATTGACTACAGACCAGTTTGTGTTAATATGAGCTTATGATGGAATCTGTCTATCAGTTTTTTATAGAATATGGATATTTAGGTATGGGACTTGCCGCTTTTCTCGCGGGCACGTTCGTGCCTTTCAATTCAGAGTTAGTGCTTGGAGCCCTCGTGGCCGACGCCACCCTCGATCCTTTCAAAGTGATAATATACGGGACTGTCGGCAATGTGGCAGGTACGGTGTTCAACTACTACATTGGCCGTTTTTGGGATGTAGAGACTATTTCCAGACGTATGAGAATCAAAGAGAAACGTCTGCTGAAGACAAAAGGGTACGTGGAGAAGAAAGGAGCATGGATTGCCTTGTTCACTTTCCTTCCTGTTTTCGGGTCAGCTATAGCTATCGCATTAGGTATTCTCAGAGCTAATGTGTTGGGAGTGACCTTTTTCTCCTTTGTCGGCAAGTTCGCCAGATATGTCATTGTCGCTATGATGGCTATGGCGATATTCTGATGTCGTCGTTATGACTGCTATTAAGCCAGACGGTAAATAACCTCTTGTGTTAGTTACCAAATTTCCTATACGCACCACCAATTTTTACTGTACGAAACTCCTCTTTTTTCGTTGATGTCTGTCAGCGAAAAAATGCCTTTTGAAGTTTTACCGTGTCTTATTCGGCGTCTGAAAATCTCAGGTTAGGACGATGAAAAGTTCAGGTTAGGATTTTTAAATTCTCAGACCTGTATATAGACCGTATACTAACCTAAGAATTTCAAAAAAGAGACACAAGGTTTTAAAACGTCTTGTAATAAGAATATCAGTAAGTTAACTTATTTTTAGCAAAAAATGGGCATAAGAAATTTCGTTATCCTCTGAATTGTCCTTTATTCCTCCCGTTTTTTCTCTGTTTCCACCGTCCGAGATTACCTTTTTGATCGGTCAGGATGCGCATCAGTAAGTGTGTTGATGATGTAAGTCCCAAATGAAAGTTTGTCAGTCGTCTACGACAGAAATATGGTGAGATAGTGAGTTATACACAATACAGTAATATTTTACCATGCTTATTGACGTCATGTTTTTTGCAATGTCATCCAGATAAAAGACCCTATTATAAAATACCTATTAGTTAAAATATATTAAAATGCTTGGGACGTGCCTACTGCTAAAATGCTATGTGTCATATTCGTTCGTATATTTGTAGTCGGGAAAATGTATTATTTCGAAAAGAAAACTGTGTAAACAAAAACGTGAAGTCGTGTGTATACCGCATCTTGCTTCGCATATAAGTGTATGAATAACTGTAAATGTGTATTAACAGCTCTCTTGTTGTGTTTAGCTGGTAATGTCAGTGCCCAGCACACGTTCGCTGGTACGGCTAATGAGACGGTGCAAGAGACTGCCGTGAAACTTTTGTCAGACGGTCATTATTATGCCGCTAAGGTCTCTCTTACTGATTACCTTGATAATGTTGTCGGTGATAAGAAGATGAGAAAGAACGCTGAGGCTTTACGTCTGATTTGTGACTATGCCCTTCGTACATCTGGAACTGCGGATGCTATTGGTGACTGGCTGGATAAGAATCCTTCGTCAGCCTACAATGATGTGTTGAGGACTCTGCAAGGTAATTTGCTGGTTATGGAAGGACGATATGAGGAGGTGGATGACCTTGAGTATTATCCTTTCCAGTATCCAGTCTCACTCCTTCAGGATGAGTCTAAGCTGTATTGCTCTATCCTCTATATCCACAGAGGAGAGTATGGTAAGGCGCGTACTTTGCTTACTGAGCTTTTAGATAACGACAGATATTATGTTGACGCTGATTATTATCTGTCATACGTCAAGTACGTCAATGGTGATTTTAAGGGAGCGTATTCTGGATTCGCCGGCAGCTCTACGGTACCTAAGTATGCTAATAATGCGTCATTGTATGCGGCTGACTGCTGTGTCCGTGTGGGTAACCCGAAGAAAGCACTTGAATACATCAATGCCGTTAACGTTGATGAGAATAATGCGGAGGATGTTTACCGTATCAAGGGAGAGACATATTTCGGACTCGGTCAGTACGCTAAGGCTGTTGAGTTCTTTGACCAGACAAGCGGTGACAACCGTACGGCTCTCTATAAGGAGGGACTGTCATATATGTACCTGAAGAAGTACGCTAACGCCACGGATGCTTTGAATCGATGTGCGGGAACGTATAAAGACGTGATGGCGCAGAGTGCTTTGCTTAACGCCGGTAACGCTTACATCAACCTGCAGAGGAAGAGACAGGCGCAGATGGCGTTTGAGAGAGCTGTGAAAATTGGTGCCGACAACGCTATCACTGAGGAGGCGGCATATAACTATGCGCTGACTCTTCATGACGGCGCTCCATTGGGATTCGGAGAGTCTGTCACTGCTTTTGAGGGATTCCTTAACAAATATCCTAAGTCGAAGTATTGTCCGGCGGTGTCAAGACACCTCACTGAGGTCTATTTCACCACAAAGAACTATTCTTCGGCGTTGGCGTCAATAAATAAGATCAAGCAACCGAACAAGGAGATTTTGAATGCCAAACAGCGCGTGTTGTACAATCTCGCCATCCAGTCATTCAATGCTTCTGACTATTCTTCAGCTAAGTCATACGTCACGAGAGCCATTTCTATGGGTAGCCTTGATGAGGAGTCTTTCACGGAGTCTTACTTCATAAAAGGTGAGAGTGAGTATAGGATGGGTGACTATCCAGCAGCGGCTAATGACTTGATTCAGTTCACTAATATCGCTCCGTCGACTACTAAGAATTACGCATATGCGTCATATAGCCTTGGATACACATACTTCAAGCAGAAAGACTATTCTTATGCCTTGAATCACTTCCAGAAGTATGTCAATAACCCTATGGAGGGTGAGGAGAATGACGAGATGATTCTCGCTGACGCATATAATAGAATAGGTGACTGTTACATGAGCCGCAGAAGATACTCTGAGGCAAATGACTATTACAAGAAGTCGCTGGAGGTCAGCAGTGTTAACGGTGACTATTCGCTGTATCAACAGGCTTACATAGCTGGACTTCAGGGTAATTATTCCGGCAAGGTGGCTTTGCTGGATAAGATGACGGGAGCATATTCGTCTTCTGTATATGCGGCGGATGCCTTGTATGAGAAGGGACGCTCCTATGTTCAGACTGGTAATAGGTCGGCTGCCGTTGAGGCCTTCAAGAAGATTGTGGATGAGTATCCTCAGAGCGCTAACGCGCGTAAGGCATGTAATGAGTTGGCCATGATTCAGTATGAGTCGGGAGACGTCAGCGCGGCGGCTCAGTCTTACTTGCATGTGGTACAGCAGTATCCTAATACTGCGGAGGCGCAGACGGCATTGTCAAATCTTAAGGACGTGTATGTGAGCCAAGGAAAAGTCGATGAATATAAGGCGCTGGCTGCCAAGGCAGGTAAGCCTCTCTCACAGGACGAGCTTGAGACAATGTTGCATGACGCTGCTATAAAGGCGGTGACTAAGGAGGACTATGTCTCCGCACAGAACTACTATGGACAGTTGAAGTCGCAGACTTCATCTGAGTCGATGAGACTTGAGGCGCAGATAGGAGAGGCGCGCGCCGCCTTCGCCGCTAAGGATTACGCAAGTGTCGTAAGGCTGGCGACTCCAATACTCGCTGACGGTAGTAAGGTGTCTCCAGAGATTCAGTCGGAGATACGTATGGACAGAGCTGAAAGCTATCTTGCACAGAAGGCTGTCAACAAGGCGGTGGCTGACCTTAATGAGTTGAGAATAGATGACAAGACAAAGTACGGCGCACAGGCCACGGTACGTCTGGCTCAGTATCAGTATGATATGAAACAGTATGACACGGCGGAAAAGACATTGCTTGACTTTATAGATTCCGGCACTTCTCATACATATTGGCTCGCAAGGGCTTTCGTGCTCATCTCTGATGTGTGCGCCAAGCAAGGACGTGACATAGAGGCTCAGCAGTATCTCCTTTCACTTCAGAGTAACTACACGGAAAATGAGGAGATAAATAAGATGATTGAGGAACGCTTAAAATGATGTTGATAGTGAAACATTCTAATATTATATGTAAAGGTATGGCGAACGGTTTGTGTAAACTTGGTGTGTTGACCCTGGCGTCAACGCTGACAATACCGGCAATGGCTCAGATGGACAATACGGTGGAGGTTGAGACAAGTGTGACACCGGTTGTCAAGGACGCTAATAAGATTAATGTGCTGCCGGAGGTGGTGGAGTCTAACGCTAAACATAATAAGGTGAACTACTCTACTGCCATGATGCAGACTAAAAAGTATATGTTTACTCCTGTTGATATGATGTCTGCTGAGTCTTCGGGCAAAGGAGCCAACAAGGGGTTCGTGTCTTTGGGAGCCGGACTGCCTGGCGCCGTTGACTTACGTGGTGCGTACGGATTCAACATCTCAAGAAATGATGTGTTGGGAATTCATGCCTCTCTCGGTGGATTTAACGGTAACGCAGATAATAAGGATATAGGAAACGGCACGGATTATAAGAGCCGCTTCTACACTACAAAGGCAGGAGTTGACTATACTCATAAATATGCTCACGGATTGTCTGAACTGTTCGTGAAGTTTAATCTTGAGAGCCAGGTCTTCAACTACCAGTGGCCTTTCTCCAGTCTGACTGATAAGCAGCATAACAGTCTTGGTGGCGTCAGCGTGGGTACTACTGACTATAAGGTGGAGAGCTTCAGAATATCTGGTATGTTCGGCTATGACTTCTTCAATCAAAAGTATTTGACTAATTATGGTGACAAATATAGTGAGGGAATGATTCACGCAGACGTCGACCTCGGATATTACATCAATGAGGAGAATAGTCTGAATGTTGACCTTGGTATGGTCAACAGTTCATTCAGCACTGATGGCGTGAAGGGTTATACTCATGGACATATAGTCCCGTATTATAAGTTCGAGGATTATGACATGTCTTTGAAAATAGGTCTGTTTGTGGGCTCTAATGGAGTGGCTCCGGATTTACGTATCGACTACAGGCTGTCTGAGTATGTGAACGTGTACGCACAAGCGGTCGGATATGATGGAGAGACAGGTTTTAAGGTCTTCAATGCTTTGCACCCGTATTTCGTACTGCCGTCTTACACATCGTCAGGCTCGGACTATGAGATCGAGACGGAGTTTCATAAGATTGACGGTAAGATAGGATTAAGATTCCGTACAGAGAAAGGATGGGCTGGGGACATTAACCTCGGATATGATAAGACGGATAATAGAGCAGAACTGACTCCTATCGTGGATAATGCTAACTCAGCGGCTCCTGAAGTGAGATTTGTGGATGGAGGACGATTCTATGTGAATCTGGATATCAACTACAACTATGAGGATAAATTGAAGTTTAGCCTTAATAACCAGTTCAACTCATGGAGCGTTGATAAAAAAATGAAAAATACGGTCATCAAGGCAAGACCTGTGATTGACATGGACTGGAATGTGGATTTCCGTATAACAAGGGGATTGTTCGCCGGAGTGGACTGGAAATTGCAGAGTTACTCTAAGCCGGAGAAGAAAGTCGCAGGCAATTCTTTTGTCAGTTACTATGAGAGACCTGTCACGTGTGACTTCGGCTTGAATGCGCATTACACTTTCTCACCTGTGCCTTTAAGTATATACTTTAACGTGGACAATTTGTTTAACACAAAATATGACAGATTCTATGGCTACCGCTCTATCGGCACAAACTTTATGGCTGGTGTAGCACTCACATTTTGATGCCATTACACGTAATAAATGTAAATACGGAATGTGATTCTCTAAGCTTGTTTTGATGAATGTTGACGGCGGTCGAGAATGGGATTAAGTTTTTGTGAATATATTTGTGTGTGAATTTTATTATGTGTACATTTGCAGCGGAAAGAGATTGAAAGGGGGTTCCGATGTCTGTTGAGACGTCGGGATTCTTTTTGTTTTCTCTGTTTTTACTTTTTAAATAATTAATAAGAAAGGATAGTTATTATGGCATATATGTCACAGGAGGGCTACAATAAATTGAAGGCCCAGATTAAAGAGTTGGAAGAGGTGGAACGCCCAGAGGTGATTCGTCAGATTGCTGAGGCGCGAGAGAAGGGTGACCTCTCTGAGAATGCTGAGTATGATGCGGCTAAAGAGGCACAGGGAAAACTGGAAACACGTATCGCTGAGCTAAAGGCACAGCTCGCTGACGCTAAGATTCTTGACCCTTCTAAGCTCGCTAACACTGACGTGGTGCAGATTCTCTCTAAGGTGGAGCTGCAGAACATGGCTAATGATTCTAAGCTTGTGTACACAATAGTCAGCGAGGGCGAGGCTAACCTTCGTGAGAATAAGATTTCTATTAAAACACCGATAGCACAGGGACTGCTCGGAAAGAAAGTCGGTGATATCGCTGAGATCAATATTCCTCGCGGTACTATTAAACTTCAGATCAAGAAAATCTCAGTTGAATAATATTGATTTTGTCATGAGTATTTTTTCTAAAATAGCTGAAGGAGAGATTCCTTCTTATAAGTGCGCGGAGAATGATGAGTTCTACGCTTTCCTGGATATCAATCCGCTCGTCAAAGGACATACATTAGTAATTCCGCGTCGTGAGGTGGATTATATTTTTGATATGGATGATGACGAGATCGCTCGCTTTCAGGTTTTCGCGAAGAAGGTGGCTGTCGCTATCAAGGCGGCGTTCCCTTGTATTAAGGTAGGACAGGCTGTGCTGGGACTGGAAGTGCCACACGCTCATATACATCTTGTGCCAATGCAGAGTGAGAAGGATATGATATTCTCTAACAAGAAACTGTCTTTGACTGCTGAAGAGATGAAGGAAATCTCTGATAAGATATACGGGGAGTTCATGAAGAATGCATAGTTACTCTGATAAGGACTTCGGATTAGTAGAGATAACCGTCAATCTTAGAGCGCGCTCCATAGTAATGCGTCCTAAGGTTGACGGTTTACGTGTAAGTGTTCCTCCAGAAGTTACAGAGGAACTGGTGAGGCAGACTTTGGAACGATATAGAGACAGGCTACTTCAGAAACAGAGAAAGCTGCAGGAACGTCATGTGTCCACTGAAGAGGAAGTGTCTGAGATGAGGGCCATGGCAAAGCGTTTTCTTCCCAACAGGGTGGCCGAGTTGGCTTATCTGTATGGCTTCTCCAAGTATAAGGATGTGAAGATACAGTCTTCTAAGACACGGTGGGGCTCTTGTTCCGGCACTAATTCCATCAATTTGTCTCTGTATCTCATGAAACTTCCAGATCATCTGATTGATTATGTAATATTGCATGAGTTGTGCCATACCGTACATCACAATCATTCTGATAAGTTCTGGAATTTGATGGACCAGGTGACTAACGGTAAGTCAAAGGCTTTGAGAAAAGAATTGAGAAATTACGACACGATGTGATTATAGTATTGTTAATGGATTATTTGTTCTGTTATGTTTACTGACAAGGAATGCGAGTTACTAAATGAACGACTAAAAAACACGATGGTCGGTGCGATGGGGGTTAGGTTCTTGCCGAGCGATGACGAGTATGCGCTTGCTGAGATGCCGATAAATGACTCTACAAGACAGTATTTCGGTATATTACATGGTGGTGCGTCGCTGGCTTTGGCTGAGACAATAGCTGGTGCCGGCTCATTGCATCTCATTAACTACGATATGTCAAAAAAGGTGTGTGGTGTACAAGTCTCAGGTAATCACATAGCAATGTCTGCCACAGAAGGTAAAGTGTTTGCAAAAGGAACAGTCATACATTGTGGAAGGTCAAGTCATATCTGGAACGTTGATATTGTTGGTGAGGACGGAAAACTTCTTTCAACTGAGAGGGTGGAAAACAGAATCTTGGGATAGTCATGATGGATTATGTTAATTATGGTATTGTGAGACTGCCGTATTCGGATAAGGTACGTGTGGTGGCACAGACAAACGGTGATGTTGAGACTTTCTGCGATTGTGAACAACTGACTGGACATAACGGATTTGTGATGATACCATTTTCAGTCACGGATGATTCACCAGTGTTGTTGGTGAGACCGGACGTTGACGTTACAATGCCATACGAGTCAGTCATACGTGGTGTCGGAGCGTGTGAAGTGAGAATAGAATCAGGAGATAAGGAGACATATATGAGCCAGTTCAATCTCTTTCATGATTCTGTGTGCTCAGATTTTGATAAACTTGTTTTGTCACGTTGTGTGGACGGGAGATACAGGGGGGATGAGACTGCCGTGTTTGCGAAAGCGTGTGCCAGCTATCCCCGTTCTATGGTTTACATGTTTCATTCTGCTAAAGAGGGAACATGGATAGGGGCCACGCCAGAGATATTGTTGTCAGGAAAACGCCCTCGTTATAACACTGTAGCATTAGCTGGAACAAATATCTACAGTGAGAATCTGATGTGGTCAGACAAGAACAAAGAAGAGCAGTCGTTGGTGGCTCAATACATACGTGACTCATTGTACTCATACACTACGGATTTGAAGGAAAACGGCCCTTACACGTCACGCGCTGCAAATCTCGCTCATCTGAAAACCGATTTCTCTTTTGACATCATGTCCGATATTGATGTCGTGACGCTTGTAAGAGTCCTACATCCGACGCCAGCGGTGTGCGGATTGCCTAAGGAGAAGGCGTTAGCTTACATTAATAGATATGAGCATTCCAGACGCCGTTACTATTCGGGAGTCACAGGTGTATTAGATGTTAAAGGTGAAACAGAGCTGTATGTCAATCTTCGTTGTGCCCATTTCAAAGACGGGTATGTGAGACTGTATGCCGGCGGAGGAATCATGAGAGATTCGGATGCGGAGAGTGAGTGGAATGAGACGGAATCAAAACTACATACTATATGTTCAGTTCTAAGTTAAATATTCAACAGCTTACTTCCTTGATGTTGAAGTCAGGCATTGACACTGTTGTCGTGTGTCCTGGAAATCGTAATGCGGCTTTAGTGCATAATTTCCACGCAGCCTCCATGACGTGTTATGAGGTGACCGACGAGCGCAGTGCCGGCTTCTTTGCTTTAGGTTTGATAGAGGCCAACGGAGGCAAGCCTGTAGCCGTGTGTTGTACCAGCGGGTCAGCGGTCCTTAATCTCGCCCCATCTGTGTCAGAGGCGTTTTACAGACCTTTGCCGCTTATGGTTATCACAGCTGACAGACCGGAGATGTGGATTGGTCAGATGGACGGACAGACTATGGACCAAACAAATGTTTTCAGCGGTTTCGTGAATAAATCCGTGTCTTTGCCCGAGCCAAGCAATGAGGATGAGCGTTGGTATTGTAATAGACTGATAAATGAAGCTCTGGTGTCGTTGAGATTGACACGTGGACCTGTTCATGTGAATGTCAGAATCAGTGAGCCTATGTTCGACTTCTCAAGTCGTGAATTACCTGATGAGAGACTGGTGTCTGTTTATGGCGATTCATGTGGTGACGTGAGACTCTCTGACAGACTCACGGATGTTATTAAGACGTCGTCACGCCCAATGATATTAGTGGGTCAGATGTTGCCGGAGACAGCTTCGACATGTGTGAGAGCCTTGAAGAAACTTGCTGAGAGAGGTGTGTTGATATTGGCTGAGACCCTTTCTAATGTTCATGTCGATGATGAACTGCGTCAATTAGTGAGATATGATTTCGATGATGTCTTGTCACATGGTGAGCCCGCGCGCCCTGACCTGCTGATAACGTTCGGAGGTCATGTGGTCTCAAAGAGGATAAAGGCCTATTTGAGAAAAGAGACTATCAAGTGTCATATCCATGTGGACAAGAACAGTAATGTCGTCGATACATATATGTCGCTTACAGACAAGGTAATGTCTGAGCCGTCCGACTTCCTAGACTTATTATGTGACCTTTTGCCGTTCGATGGCTTGGATGATTATAGAAAGAGCTGGTCAGCGACTCATGTTAAGGAAGATATGCCAGTGTTAAGCCGACTGTTCGGTGAATTGTCAGACGAATGGACTCTTCATCTGGCTAACAGCTCAACGGTACGTAAGGTGCAGAGAATATTCAATAATAAGAACACAGTGTATTGCAATAGAGGAATCAATGGCATTGAAGGATCTGTGTCTTCTGCTGTGGGATTTTGGGCGGGAACCAAAAAGCCTACTCTTCTCATTGTCGGTGACCTGAGTTTCTTCTATGATCAGAACGCATTGTGGAATAATTATGTGAGAGCGAAGATACATGACGCTCCACTCCGCATACTAATCATAAACAATGGTGGCGGAGAAATCTTTTATAACTTCCCGAGCTTACGTGAGTCACCTTGTTTTGACAGGTGTGTTGTCGCCTCACATGACACTTCAGCTAAGGGCATAGCAGAAGAATGCGGATGTATTTACTATAAAGCTACTGATATTTTGGAGTTTGAACGATGTTTTTATGACTTTATGAACGTTAAGTCTAAAGATGTTCGTATCTTTGAAGTGTTTTCTAAGTGTTACTGAAATTGTAAACTAATTAGTGTGATGCCGATAAAATGAGTTTTAGGTTATTTTGTTTCTTTTTACTTTCGTGCGCATGTGTTTTTTCCAAAGCTGAAGATGACTGGAGATATAGATTCAGTACAGTGAAAAAACATTTGTATGATTCTATTACCCATGTCGATCTCAGCAAGGATACCACAATCCAGATGCCTCAGCCTTCTATAGCGTATGTGAATATAAAAGGTGTAAGTACCATGCCTATCAATAAAAGTATAAAGCGTTTGGGCTACCTTGAGGTATTGGATGGTAACGGAAGATATTTCAAGAAGCATGTGATATTTAGGGGACAAGGTAATTACTCTGTGAGATTTGAAAAGAAAAATTTCTCGGCTGAGTTTTGTGAGACGAATTGGAGCGCTGAGAATCTGACGGATATTAAGATTGGTGACTGGGTATCACAGGAGAAATTTCATTTCAAGGCTTTTTACACAGACTTCATGAGGGGTATCGGTGAAATCGGTTATAAAATCTTTGATGATGTGGTGGCGGACAGAGATCCGTATTGGGAAAGATGCGGTTATGACAAGGAGAGTATCGCGAGGTGCTATCCTGACGGCTTCCCGTGCGTGGTTTATATGAATGACGTGTTTTACGGAGTATATGCATGGCAGCTGAAAAAAAGCCGTAAGAACATGAACCAGAAAAAAAAGAAGTCAGAGCATATCCACTTGGACGGTGACCTGAGAGATAATTATATCTTCCGAGGTAATGTTGACTGGACTACATTTGAGGTGCGTAATCCAGAGTACCTTTATACCATGTACAACAATGTATATGATGGTGACGCCCCACAGGAGTTGATGGACACCACATCGTTGTACTATTCCATGGACTCAGACAACGATGATGTGAAAGAAAACAAGAAGAGGACAGCAGAGGCAAAGAGTAATATCGTCTCCATGAGCAATTATTACAATGAGCTTCATGACATGGACTCACTCGGTATTTCTGAGGCTGACTTCAAAAAGGAATTTGAGAGACGCTATGACGTGGACGGACTGATAGACTATTATGTCTATTACCGTTTGTGTATGAATGGTGATGGAGTGATAAAGAACTGGCAGTGGTTCACATATAACGGAGTCAAATGGTGTGTTACACCTTATGACCTTGACCAAATCTTTGGTCTTTCGCTCTATGGCTTTTATGTGCAGCCTCGACGTTCCGTGTCCAACCTTGACCAAGGACCTTATGAGTGGGTCAACAAGTATTATGCTGAGGAGGAGAGAGAGCGCTACTTTGACCTTAGAGACCGAAATGTGTTCAGCGAGGAGAATATCGTGTCACATATCCAGGATTGGCATGACAGGGTAGGAGACTACTTCTATGACTTAGAGAAGGAGATGTGGCCTGACAGTCCTTGTTACAATGATGTGGAGTGTAATAAGAACTGGAATCTATACGAGAATGAGGAGAATTATTACATGACGCTTGAGTATTCCCCTACGAGAACTTATTTTGCAGGTGACATCTGCGTCTATGAGGGACGATTGTGGATTTGTACAAGTACCTCAAAGGGTGTCATTCCTGTGTCGAGAAACTCTGCCGTCGACTCAATGGAGCGCCTTGTGTCATGGGTGGGTGAGAGAATCAAGTTCCTTGACGAGTTCTACGGATACAGTGAGCATCTCGAGGCATTGGATTGTGAGCCGTCGATACATGATAATAACGTAGGAAGAAAGGTTGTCGGTATCTACGATATGTCAGGAACCAGACTCACGTCAGCTCGCAAAGGAGTGAACATCTATAAGTATGACGATGGCAGCTCAAGAAAAGTGGTGTTGAAAGCTGAATAGCCATTCACGCGTAATATGATGTTACGACGTTGTTAGTCGTTAAGATAAAACGAAGGTGTATGTCATTTGACATACACCTTCGTTGTTTTACCACTGTCATATTTGATAATATTGATACCCTTCCTTTTCTTGTCTGTCCTCATACCTTCCAGGGTGTATATGCTTGTTTCCCTGTCGTCAGACTCTACGATATCCCCAACGCCCAGTGCCTCGTCAGGTTCTATGAGAGTGAGTTTGAAATTGTCTGCCACAAACCAGCGTGCCACCATAGTGTTGAAGTTTCTGACTCCTATAGTTAGCGTGTTGTCCACCACCTGAATCACCGGAGTGGTGTATTCTGTCAGTTCCTCAGAGTCTACGTTGACATACGTTCTGACCGTCTTTCCGCCGCTTGTGGCATAGATGCCGGAAGACTGTGAGAATCCGTATGTGACACCATTCATCGAGTTGTACGCTTCACAAGACACAGTGTACTTGCCGTTCTGTATGCCCGTTATCGTCTGATAATAGTTGAACGACCTGTCCTCCTCCTCAAGTGAGCCTCCGCCCCAATATTCAAACGACGTGCCGTTGAGTAGAGGACCGTTACCGCCGTTTGGCTTTAGTGTAATCCATCCGTCACTGCCGTCAATCGTCGGATTCACAATGGCGAAAGTCATATCTGTTCCCGGTGTTATCTGGTAATAACGTACCACATCATATACAGAGTCGAGTTTGCTTATCTCCTCTGTGCCATTGGTGATGTCACCATTCAGGTATGACTCATATATTTCCGCTGTCTTCTCGTTGAACAACGCCTGAGCATATTCGTCCAGTGCGCTGCTGTTGTTGTAATGAGTCAGCACGTCCCTATATATGCTGGCAGACTCCTCAGCACTTGATATAGTGTTGTTAAGCAGGTCGACATAGTATTTTAGCGTGTCGTACTCATAATCTATGTCCTGACATTTAGTCATCACCTTGCTCAGACTGTCACGTACGTCCTTGTTGATGTGTTGAGACAGGTAGCTTTGAGCGAGGTCGAGAGAACTGTTCAAGGCTATCTTGTAGTCGTCCTCGTTCAATCCGCTCACGTAAGTGAGTCTCATGTTATCCCAACAACACCATATATTTTTGTTTTTCTCAAGCTTCGTTCCAATGGTCAGCGTGCCATTATATATGGTGGCTGTTATCTTACCCAACTCATACAGTTCGAGGGCAAAAGATGAGCAAGCGTCATTTATGTTCTCCTCGCCGTTTGCGCTCACGAGAAACAGAGAGTTCTCGTCTTCCATGTACAGCTCAGGAATGTATGATGCTCTACCGGCGTCAAGTCTGTAAAAGCCATGGCATGTGAGCGAGTAGGTACCGTTCGGTATGTTGAAAAGTTTCTGGTACACATCGAATGTTGTGTGATACGCCGATGCACAGTTGTCTGTGCTGTTACCGTTTGACAATGAGACTGCGGTCATGTCATCAGCGCTGCCTATAGTCCAGTACGATTTCTGATAGTCAGGTCCGGCATTACGGCTGAAACTGTAGTCTTTGATGAGAAATGTGGCGTCGCTTCCTGGTTTGAGTGACGCTATTCTCGACTTCTCACTGATAATTTTCCATTGGGCAGATGATGTCTTATAGTTGCCCGACGTGGTCAGAGTAGTTGAATGTCCGTCATACGAGAGGTATTTATTCTCACTGCTTGAGAACGCATATATATCCTCGCTTACCTCGATGATAGTCCAGCTCGTCAATTCTGAGTCAAAGTAAAGGCTGGAGCCAAGATAATGGGCAGTGCTACTGTTGAACACCTTTGTGTCGAGCGCATATGTGCCATCAGACTGCTTGATGAAATAAATCGGCTGACCGATTTTTGTCAAAGACGCCTGCGTTCCGTATCGGTTCGCAGCTCCCAGATACATATTGCTTGCGCAATTGTATATATAGTATGCACCGTCATCAAATTGTGCCTTTGCTGACAATGAGCATGTTGCGAAAGAAGTGAGGATGAGTAATAATTTCAGATAAACATTCATATAATAATTGAAATGTATAATAGTTTGTTATTTGTTGAATATGCAAAGTAAATAAAAACTTGTTATTTCTCAATGTTATTTCTGAAAATAATAAAAAAGATTGAGATGTGTCACAAACATTGCGTGTCTTTTGCTATGTTGGAATCTTCAGAGAACCATACGGATTGGTCACTTTTGTGTTTGTTTTTATCATTGTCAGTCGTTTACTATAACCATCGTTTCCTTCTCTTTGTGAATTATAGTCTACACGCTTATAGAATGAAGATGCGTCATCTTCTCGTTTCAAGTGGAGTGGGGATTAATGAGCGATGCTGTGGTGAATACTGCTGACGGCTTTATCTGTGTCAAACATCATTCTCACACAATGTATAAAACAGAACATGTTATTATTGCCCTTATTCCTGTTTGAAGCCTCACTCTGTGTTACTGACATGATATGCAATACTTAACCATATCAATGCATTGACGAAATTACCTATCCGCGCCACTAATTTTTAGTGTCCGAAACTCCTCTTTTTTCGTTGACTCGAGACAACGAAAAAATGACTTCTGGAATTTTTCCGTGTCTTATTCGACGTCTGAAATTCTTAGGTTAGGACGTTGAAAAGTTCAGGTTAGGATTTTTTAAACTGCAGACCTGTATACTGACTACAACCTAACCTAAGAATTTCAAAAAAGACACCTAAGATTTCTGAATGCCTTGTTTTAAGACTATCAGTAAGTTAACTTGTTTTTGGTAAAAATAAGGCATGGGAAATTTGGTTACACCCCAAATTGTCCGTTATTCCACCTGTTGTTATAATCTTTTCTCTTCCTCTTGTCTCTGAACGTATTTGCATTTCTTCGAACTTGATGATGCTCTCTCGCTTTTACCCGCTGAGGAATCTGAGAGGGATTGGTGTTCTTACTACTAAACAGTATGTGCGTGACCTATAACAAAAGAAGAGCTTGGATAATAATGTATTACTCAGGCTCTTCATATCGTTATCTCCAAAGTGAGACTATGTTATCTCTCGATGGTCTGCTCTCTGTCTGGACCGACACTGACGATGCTGATAGGAGTCTCTAATTCCTTCTCGAGGAAGTTGATGTAATCCTTCAGCTCTTTAGGGAACTGTGACTCTGACGTCATCTTTGTCAAGTCAGTCTTCCATCCCGGCATCTCAACATAGACTGGCTCCACGTCGTTAATGTCGTATGGGAAGTAGTCGATGACACTTCCGTCCTTCAACTTATAAGCTGTACATGCCTTTATTGTGTCGAAGTCGTCAAGTACGTCACTCTTCATCATTATGAGTTTTGTGACACCGCTGACCATGATGGCGTATTTCAATGCTACGAGGTCAATCCATCCGCAGCGACGCTCACGACCAGTGACTGCTCCGTACTCATGTCCTATCGCTCTTATCTTAGCTCCTGTCTCGTCGAACAACTCTGTTGGGAAAGGACCTGCGCCTACTCGAGTGCAGTATGCCTTGATGATACCATAGACGTCGCCAATCTTATTAGGTCCGATACCTAAACCTATGCAGGCACCGGCGCATATTGTGTTTGATGAAGTGACGAACGGATATGATCCGAAGTCGATGTCAAGCATTGTTCCCTGAGCGCCCTCACACAATACTGTCTTGTTGTTTTTCAACAGTCTGTTGATCTCATGCTCTGAGTCTACAATCGGGAACTGTCTCAGGTACTCTATTCCCTCCATCCATTTCTTCTCGACCTCAGTGATATCGTAGTCTGTGTAGTTGAGTGACTTGAGAATCTTCTCGTGTCTTGCCTTAGCAGCCGCATATTTCTCCTCGAAGTTGTCAAGTATGTCACCTACGCGCAAACCGTTTCTGCTTGTCTTGTCAGAATAGGTAGGACCGATACCTTTACCTGTTGTTCCGACTTTATTCTTTCCTTTCGCTGCCTCGTATGCCGCATCAAGAAGACGGTGGGTTGGCATTATGAGATGAGCCTTCTTTGAGATGTGTAGTCTTGACTTTAACTCATGACCTGATTTCTCCAAATCTTTAGCCTCCTCCATGAAGAGGTCTGGAGCTAAAACTACACCGTTGCCGATGATGTTTACTTTGTCACCTTGGAAAATACCCGATGGAATGGAACGAAGAACATACTTCTGTCCTTCGAACTCGAGTGTATGTCCAGCGTTAGGACCTCCCTGGAAACGTGCCACAACATCGTATCGCGGCGTAAGAACATCAACAACTTTGCCCTTACCTTCGTCTCCCCACTGGAGACCTAAAAGAACATCTACCTTCATTTTTTGTTTAAGTTTTAATAACTCTTTTTCAGAGTGGTTCGTATTCTATTTTCTTTTAGTTACTTTTTGCTTTATGTGATTGTCGTTGTCTTCTTTCTTCCTGTCTGTGATGGAATGAGCGGTGGCAGACAATGACTCCAGTCGTTTGCTCGCCTTGTGCCACCTCGCTATCTTCGCTTTGCATTTGGCACACTGACCGTAAATGTAAGTGAAGCTGCTCTGCTTCGTGAATCTAGGCGTCTTGGCCTGCATCGCCACGTTCGTCAGACTTGAGTCGTGTAAGTCGAACATCTTGCCGCACTCACTGCATATGTAGTGGTGATGAGGTTCCACACCATAAGCGTTTTCGTATAAAGTGGCTCCGTCTCGTGGATGACAATACACAAGACCGATTTTAGCGAATAGCTGCAAAGAACTATACATTGTTACTCGACTCACCCTGAAATCCTCGGGCATCAACGAGTGTATGTAATCAGCACTATGATGACCATCCATTTTGAGCACTACGTTAAGAATAGCTTCCCTCTCAGGAGTCTTACGCATGTTCTGCGATTCAATGTATTCGTTAAGTATTGTCTTTGCGCCAATAAACTTGTCTTCTTTGCTCATAGTCTGACAGTCTTACCACTTACATTGGACAAATTTATGACTTTTCGGTCATTAGCACAAATAATAAGCTATATTTTTCACTCTCTCCGCATGTTCGTCACTTTGTGAGGCAAATATACTCAATGCTTTGTTTACTTGAGTTTGTAATACTTCCAACGATATGTCATTGGAGTTCTGGTCTGTGTCGTCTTTTTGGCTGATGACTGACTCGGCCTGGTCAAGGAACTCGTCGGCGCTTCTTTTCGACAGCTCTCCCTGACGCATGACATGGCACAGCGTGAGGTATCCGCAGCACTGTGTGATTCTTTTGCCCGAAGCCATCCACTCGAAGGCTTTCTCAGAGGCGAACCTCAGCCTCTTCACTAAATTCATGCAGAAATACTGCGCTATCTCTATGGTCATGATGTTCTCAACCCATATGTCACACAGCTCACTGTCGAAGTTGTCCGTCGGCATGAGTATCGTGGCCAAAATCCTGCACTCTCTCACATTTTCCTTCCAGAGCTGCTGAGCTAACTCGTGCGAAGGCTCTATTTCTGAGGCTATGGAGAACAGACGCGGTAGCTCAACACCGAAGTTGACTCTGTAGTCGGCTGACTGTCTCATGGCGGACGACGCTATGCCATTCATGTTGGCGCGCAGCTCTTTTTTTATATCAAGTATCTTGTCCATAAACGGTTGACATGTTTACAGTGTGGAATAGTCTCTTGAGTATCTCAGCATTTGCTCTGTGAATCCTTCGCCGTACGTGACGCGGATGTCTGTTATCTTTCCGTTCTCCGTGACTGGTGTGTACACCGGATTGATAAATCCTTTGTACGGAGCCAGATTCAGAGATGTGTATCTCCTGAGAATTTCCTCATGCAGGTCTTTGTCTACCTTCACTCCGTATGTCTCAACGAGCTTTTTGGCGGCCTCATAGTCGCCTGTGCTCTTTATACGCTGAATATCCGCAAGAAGTTCTCCAAACAGTCCTCGCAGCTTGACGTAATCGTTAATCACAAGGTATGTCTTGCCTTCCTTTTTTACCAATTCAACGATATTTTCTGACTTTCCGTGTTCTAACGCCCATCGAGCGATGAGGGCTCTGTTGCGCATGTGTGCCTCCTCGATGTTCTTGCCCGGCTCAATTCTTACAAGTTGGGTCATCAAACCATTCATCATCTGTGAGTAGTACGATGCTTTATATGCCTCTGAGTCAGGAACAAGGCCAAGCTCGATGAGTTTGTTGTCTGCAAGGTAGTATAAGGCGAACAGGTCTGCGCGGGCTTCCTCTATCGTTGAACCATATGCCTTAAGACTGTCTCCGTCAACACCATCTGCCAGTTTGCCGCTTCCATGTCCAAGACACTCATGCAGGTCGGTGTGCAAATCATCAACGATACAACCATACTTGTCTATGATGGCCTTCTCGTACTCGGAATACACGAATTCATCGTTGAATCCGTTGCCTTTTGACGCTTTGTCGTACGCTTCAGTCAGGTTGCCTATGGTGACACTCTTTGAACCGTGTTCTTTTCTGACCCAATCGGAATTAGGTAGGTTGATACCTATGGCTGACGCAGGGTATAAGTCACCGGCTAAGATGGCTGCGTTGATGACTTTGGCGCTCACTCCTTTACATTTCTCTTTCTTGAATTCGGGAGCTACTGGACTGTGGTCCTCAAACCATTGTGCGTTGTCACTGAGTGTCTCAGTACGTTTCGTGGCTTCCAAATCCTTGATGTTTACGATGCTCTCCCATGAGCATTTCAACCCTAACGGGTCTCCATAACACTCGATGAACCCGTTGACGAAGTCTATGAGTGGCTCTGTGCATTCTACCCATAGTATACTGTATTCATCGAAAGTCTTAAGGTTTCCTGTCTTATAGAACTCGATGGTCTTGTCGATGATTGCTACCTGCTTATCGCTCTCCGCATATTGACGAGCACGCTCAAGGCAGTCTACGATTTTTGTTAGTGCTGACCCGTATTTCCCTGACGTGGTCCATTTGATTTCTTTTATCTCATCTCCTTCTTTTACGAGTGTGCTGTTCATTCCGTACATGACGGGCCTCTCGCTGTCTCCGCTTTCTTTCTGCTTTTCGTAAAACGATTCGGCCTCTGCTTGTGTGACGTTTTCGTAGTAGTTGCAAGATGATGTCTTGACAAGGTCTTGACCTTCTTCCAGGTTTACTCTCTTCTGAAGATAGTCAGACGAGAATATGACTTTGCTCACCAAATCCGTCTCATCAGGATTAACTCCTGCGTCATGTGCTTGCCGCTTAAACCATTCTTCGGTGAATTCAGGCGTGAATTTCTCACATCCGTAGTGATGATGTATGCCGCTTGAAAACCATACGCGTTTGAGATAAACCTCCATTTTCTTGAATTCATCGCTGTTTTTGTCGATATTGTCGGCTTTGTAGATTTGCTCAAGGGTTTTTCTGACTAACAGGTTGTATTTGCAGTTTTGATCAAAAAGTATGTCTCTACCCCATAACGCTGCTTCCTGCAAATAGTAGATAAATGTTTTTTGTCTCAAGTTCAGGTTGTCAAATCCCTTTACCTTATACCTTAATAACTGTAAATCTGCGAATCTTTCGTCGATGTACCATGAAGCGTTGTCTTTACTTTGCATGGTCTTTCTGTATTGTTGTGGCGTCATACTAACATATTTTTTGAATGTTGAATAATAAGTCATCTTGTTGTTGAATCCCGATAATAGTCCGATTTCTTCGATGGAAAGTCCGTTTTTTTGCGGATTGGACAATAAGCGCATGGCCTCTTTTATCCTTAGTGTGTGGATGAGGTCTGTGTATGAGCAGTTGTATGTCTTCTTGATAATCCTCGACAGCTCATAGGGTTTTATACCTAAATCGTGCGCTAATGCAGCGGCGTTATATCCTGGATTTTTATAAGAGCGTTTTGTCTTCAGGAAATGTTCGATTTCTTTTCTCATACGAGATGTTTCAGTGTTTTAGCGCGAAAATACGAAAATTATCTTTGTCTTACGGGATGCTTTCCTCATTAAGATTATTTATTTTGAGACATTTTATCCTTGCTATCCTTTCCTCAGGTGTTCTTTTTGTGCGTTACAATCGGGAAGAATCTACTCTTCATACCCGCTTCCTCCGACAAATTCACGTAAAATGGAGTATTTAGGCAATATGTTAGTGTTTATGGGATGCACTTCTTCCACCAGTTTAAGAAGTCTTTGTGCTTCGAAGTATTCCGGCTCGTTAGGTTTTACTTCTTTGAGAATCGGTCGCGCATCGTGACGTAATAAACCAATCTCGTAAGGGAAGGAGGTGTTTATGTTGGCGTCGGCATATTTCTGATATGGCACTATCCATCTCTCCTCACCTCTTCTCACGCTCTGCCATCTGCTGATTGTTGACTGTGCTGATGTTTTTCTGTATTTATAGTCTCTTACTAATCGTCTTATCAAACGGTTGTCGGTGCAAAGGAAATATCTTCCGTTCTTGTTTACCTTAAGAGCCGATCCGGATATGTATATACGATAGATGAGACTGTTGTCCATTTCACCGCATAATTCGGGATTTAATCCGTGTATTCCTTCGATGAGAAGGATGTTGTCATCTTTCATTATTGTTGTTTCCTCACGCCATTCGCGTCTGTTTTCTCCGAAGATATATCGTGGAAGTCTGACCTCTTCTCCTTTACTCAAAGCCTTAAGATGTTGCTGAAGAAGTGGCAGGTCGAGAGCGTAGAGTGACTCGAAATCGTAGTCTCCGTTCTCGTCAAGTGGTGTGTGGTCGTAGTCTAAGTAATAGTCATCGAGTGACAGCATGATTGGCGACAGACCTTGCTGTTCGAGTGCGTATGACATCTTTTTACATAGTGTTGTCTTACCGCTTGACGATGGCCCGGCTATGAATACTATTTTTGGAATGACAGTCTCTCCGTTCTCCTTCTTTTTTCCGGCAGATATGTCCTCTGCTATGCTGCTGATGACCGCTTCTTTTATTTTCTCCGACACTGTCACCGCATTGACAATCTTGTCACTGTCAATCACCTCGTTGACTTCTTCCAATGTCAGGTTCGACGTTATAAGTCTACCAGCTATTGCCTTGTTGAGGCTTAATTTACCTACGATGATGTTGACGACATCACTGATATTATTTTCGCGTAAGTCCTTAATTATTTCTGGTGTAAGTGCGTTTAGTATTTTGTAGTTATCCCACACCTCAAATTTCTCGCTGCTCTTGTTGTTTTCCTTGTTCATCTTATTTTCTTCTATTGTCATATCTCTTTTTTCTCTGTATGTTTCTTCGCACAAATATAGCCATTATCGAGTTACGCTAAGTTGATTGTAAAGTTTTTTTGCTATTTTCTCTCTTCTTCCACCTTTTAAGCCTATTTTTTGCTTTTAATACGAAAATAAATTAACTTTGCCAATGAGGATAATTGTGAACAGATTTGAACAATTTAACAACGGATACTATATGAGAAAGATTCTTTTGACACTTGTGTTACTTACGATGAACATTGTTGCCAAGGCGAATCACTGGACTGCTGCCACGGCGTACGATTACCCTTCAAGTACTCCTGTTTATGCAAGAGTTGTTGTTAATGGGGAAGTGGTGACTGAACAGTCTGGTCTGGAAATCGCCGCTTTCATCGGTGATGATTGTAGGGCTTCCACCACGGAGACAGTCCAGTCAGGCTTGTCGTCTCAGTCTTTTTACCTGATGAGAGTTTTGGGAGATGAGGACGATGTGAACAAAACCATCACATTTAAGGTTTACTATCAGGGTCTTGAATACGCAGTTACCCCAAGCGAAGAAGTTGTGTTCGATAAGGAGTCTCATCTCGCGTTGAATTTTTTCGTTGACGCTCTCACCGGTGTCTCTTTAACAGACGAGATTAGGATGGTGGGAGAGTTGCCGCTTACGGTCTCTCTAATGCCTTTAGTGACGTTGAAGTACGAGAACTCAAACGGTGACAATACGGTGAATGTCGGAAAGTCAGAGCTGTTAAGTGAGTTGAAGTACACTTGGAGTTTGTACAGCTCAACAGCGTTCTCCGTGTCTGACGACGTCCTGACCATCAGCTCAGAATGTGTCGGTCGACCACTTGGTCTTACCATAACGGGTCCAATCTATAGCGACACTCAGTTCCGTATCAGTACGTCGACAAACGTCACTGGCTCATATCCTGTAAGCTTTAACTTCCCGTCGGCGGTAGAGGTGGATAAGTTCGGCATGACTTTCATTCGTATCTCAAACGTGGTAGGCGCTGTGTTCGATCCGTCACTGGTTACCTTTGAGTTTGATGAGATTGGCGGAGTGCCGGTGGCTGTCGGTTTTTATTCTGACATGAAGTACGGTTATTATGTCTATGGTAACATGGCAAGTATAAGTGACTTCAAGGTTCTTTATGATGGAGTGAACATGACAAGCACTGAAGGCTCTGAGAAGGGACAGATTAAGATTGAGTCTTCAGTTTCCCTTAACTCTGGTTGGAACTGGATTTCTTTGTATTCTGTTGATGAGGGTGATAATTGTGTGAGTCTTGTTGACCAGTCATCAGAATCGAGCAGCTTTTACAGTTGGTTGACAAAGAATGTGAATGAGATACGCTCACAGTTTGGAATACTATATAATGATGCCGTGTATGGTGTGTTTGGTGACATAGATAATCTGAATATGTCAGACGGTATGTACAAAGTTAAGGCAAAGAATAAGATGTCTTTCGTCTCCGGTTGTTATGCAGCCAAGTCCTTCGATAATGAGCTTGAGGTACACAAGGGATACAATTGGTTCAACAATCCTTACCAGCTTGACGTGACCATAGACCAGATTAACAGCTCACTGAATTCCGTTCCTTCTGTCGGTGACAGGATAATAGGAAAAGAGTCTTTCATTGAGTACAATGGCAGCAGCTGGGAAGGACCTGAGGATTTCTTGTTGCAGGCAGGTGCTGGTTACATGTATTACTCTGTCAACACCGACACCTATCCTCTGTCTTTCAATTCCAAACTGCAGTTTGTTGTCAACTCAAGTCTTAACACAGATGTCATGACTGATGAAGACAGTTATTCAGGTCATAAGCGTTCAGTCAAGAAGGCAAGCGCGTCAGATGTGTGGGATTATGATAATTCGTCTTATGCGGACAATATGACCATCGTAGCTGTTATAGATAACTTAACCGACTTGTCTGACTATTCTTTGGGTGCCTTCGTCGGTGATGAGTGTCGTGGCGAAGGTAAGTTGTCTGAGTCTGGAAAATTGTTTATCAACGTAGGAGGAAAGTCAGGAGATAACGTGAGGTTCAGAATGATAAACAATGCCACTGGCGAGTTGTTTGACGTTGACGGCAGCGTCACCTATTCTGATAAGGCAGGTTCACTTGATGATCCATTGATACTCTCTATTGGTGATGTGGTGACACAGATCGCTGACGTTGAGCTTGACAATGTTACGCCAACCGCGTTGTACGACATGACAGGCAGGAGAGTGTCAGAGATGACAAAAGGCGTTTATGTGGCTGAGTATGATATCAACGGAACGATTATTACTAAGAAGATAACAAAGAGATAAGTATTATTAGGATAAACAATTTATAAACAGGATTATGCCTGATGATAATTGTCGTGGCATATCCTTTATGAATGGACGAGAATGTTAAATCGGACTTTGAGGACGGCTGTTTTATTCTGTCTTCAGATGTTTATATTTGGTGTCGTCAAAGCTCAGACTGTCTCTGAGATAGTCGCTAACAGTCCTCTTATCATCAATGGTGTTA
This sequence comes from uncultured Prevotellaceae bacterium, assembly GCA_937900485.1. Classification (GTDB taxonomy): domain Bacteria; phylum Bacteroidota; class Bacteroidia; order Bacteroidales; family Bacteroidaceae; genus Minthosoma. The sequence continues at coordinate 4,099 of CALCEL010000001.1, read as the reverse complement.
TAGGAACGCAGAACACATTCAGATATTCAACATCAGGAGACGGGTTCGGTTCACCTTTGAGCAATAGTGTTTACGCAAATGTGAACATAGGGCTCTATGGTGTCACTATGCCTTTCTCTTTATACTACACAAATGGTGACTTGGATTTCAACCATCCACATTTGGCGTTCAGTCTCAGTCCATCATACAAACATTGGCGTGGTTACATTGGACTGTCATCCATGGACTTTTCCACTTACATCATGAATATGTCGTTTAATGGTGTGGGTGTGGAGTATAAAGACGACAGGTATAACGGTGCCTTCTTCTACGGTTGTCTACGGCATGCGGTCAATGCGAGCATGTCAGAAGTTTACGCTCCATCCCCACAATATAAAAGGATGGGATGGGGATTCAAGGTGGGATATACCGAGAAAGACATATACTACGTCAATGTCTATTTCCTGCGTGCGTACGATAATATCAGTTCACTTAATGAGTCGCTAAGGTCATACGTTAGTCCTAAGGAGAGCTTCGTCGTTGGTGTCAATGGAGGGTATCATGCCACGTCGTGGTTGTCTCTCAGCGCAAATGCCGCCACGTCATTTCTGACTACAGACACACGAGACGCTGAGGCAGCGGTGACTGGTTTCTTCGATAATATTTTTGACACTCGTCTCAGTTCACTGTCACGTTTTGCCGGCGACCTGAATGCCCACTTCTCATTACCTTTTCTCAAGGCTTCATTGAGTTATAAATATGTTCAGCCGGAATACAATTCATTGGCGACATACTATATGCCTAACAATTACCAGAGTGTAGGTGTGACTGCCAATACCTTTTTATTCAAGAAAGTAGCCTTGTCCGGAGCGTTGTCATTACAGTCGGACAATTTATCTGACGAGCAGCTTTACACCACTCATGGTTGTTTCTATAATATATGTGCCTCTGCTAGGCTTACTGATCAGTTAGGTTTGTCAGCCATGTATAACGGGTATGTTCAGAGACAAACGAACGGTGTGGAGCGTGTCAACGACAGCACACGTGTTCATCGTAGAATGTCAAGTTACAGCATCACCCCTTCATATTCTTTCGAGACTGAGGGCTTATCGCACTCTGTCTCTCTGTCCGTGAATCATACCGACAATGTTAATCTAAACGATTACATCAGTGACAATTATGATGTGCGAACGAATGCTGTTGGATTGTCGTACTCTGTTGACGTCCCGTCTGTCGACATGTTTTTCGGTGCTTCTTTGAGTCATCAGAAAACCGTGGGTTATGATGCAGAATACAGAAGTTGCGTGTGTACATTATCCGCGTCACGTTCCATGTTAGAGGACCATTCTCTTAATGTCAACGCATCCTTTTCGTTCTGTGACAATAAGATAAAGGGACAATCTGGAAATTTTACGTTGGGAATAGACTTGTCCGCAAGTTACCAATATAAAAAAGACCATATGTTTTCTGCCAACATAGGTTTGAATAAGTATGGTAATGTGATTCCGGTATACGATACTTCAGATATATCGGGAACGGATTTCACTGTTAGTTTTAACTACGCATATATTTTCAGTATAGTAAGATGAGAAGATTTGTTGTGACAATGGTTATTACCCTTTTTGGGTGTGTTATCGCTTTCGCTCAGGAAGTGACTGTAAATGCTGTGTCACTGCAACAGGTGGTTCCGCCGATGGCTTTGTCTATTGTTGCCAACCCGGGAAGATATTTTTCCGTCACGGTCACGAACACGTCATCACAGTCACAGAACATCTATCTGGGAATGGACATTGTACGTCAGTTCCCGGACCGTTCACTGGTGCTGTCCACTCCGCAGAATCGTCAGCCTTCAGTCCCGATCAGTGTGCCGGCGAACCAAACCGTTCAGCTGTCTCTTATTGAGATGAGGAGACTATTCAATCATATCACATCCTCAGACCTTTATGTCTCAGACAATATCTTCACTGGATACGGTAAAGGCTCTTACGGTTTATTGCCGGAGGGATTATATGTGGCGAAGTTCACTGCCTATAAGTGGTCCAAGCCTCAATATGCACATCCTGTGGTTGTCAGTGGTACGACAAACGGTAGTGCTTCCTTCAATGTGAGCTATAAGGCCGACGCTCCTAAATTCCTGATTCCTTCCGTGAATGAGTCGTCCGGCGTGCCCATCAGTGAGATGAGCCAGATGGATGTTAGATTCGTGTGGAGTGAGTCAATATTGAAGAATAACACTAACAACGTTAGATTCTCCTACAATCTGCGTGTCGTTGAGGTGCTGAAAGGACAAGCCAAGGACTATGCTCTGACGTTCAATCCCGTCGTCTACCAGTTGCGCAATATCTATTCTCCGTTTTGCGCCATACCTTATAACTACGTGGTCAACAGATTTGAGCCGGGTAAGTTATATGCGGCACAGGTCAGCGTTAGGGCCTTACGTACCAACTCCTCCGATTTCGTGCTTGTCGATAATGACGGAAAAAGTGATATAATACTGTTTAGGGTAGTACCTCCAAAAGATGTCACCTATGCTTTTGGTGACACACTCCTTGACAAGGATATACTCCTTGATAAGAAGCTCTTGTCCGAAGAACTGCCAGAAGAGACATTAAGCAAGAGCGACTATTCCATCATGCTTGAAGACATCTCCTATGGTGTTGAGGAGTCATCAGATAAGGTTTCCATGCTCGACAGCATCCTATGCGTGAGGTACTCCGACATGTGTACCGAGCTGTCAAGGATAAAGAATACCTCTTTCCAGGACGCCAAGAAGTCCGGCTCCACACAGAGGGTAAAGGATTTACACGGTGAGATATGTGAAATGGTGACGGAGGTAGACTCTTTGACTGATGATGTGATTAAGGGATATTCTCTCAGCTACCATATCTTCACCATGATGTCCCACTCCAAGAGCAATGAAGGAAACGGACTTGCGGATAACACTGTCGTAGACCACGAGGATGAAGGTCAGTCGGACATCGTCCCATTGCCTGGCAAGGATGAGTGCGCTTCATTAGTGCTCTCTTCGTTAAGACACTCCCAAGCGTGTGTTAAAGTCAGGGAGTCAGTGGAGAAATTACGTGTCATAGCCGACCGAAAGGTGTCATATATCAATGAGGTCAAATGAGAAGATTTTGTCGTGACATATCATATTTAATGATGTCTCTGATTATGTCAGTGGCAGTTGCGTCATGCTCTCTCATCGACTTCGACTTTGACGACTCCCTTCATGACGGTTGTACCATGCGTATGACGAGAGACTCTGTCTTTGTGATGCTCGGTGACACCTTCACCTTGTCAGTCGATTATTACCCGCAGTCCAACGGAGTTAACGCCGTAATGTGGTCGTTGTCCTCTGATACTGTGGTCTCCGTCAAAGACAATGTCTTCACAGCTGTCGGTCCTGGAGGAGTATATGTCACTGCACAGTCAGTCACACACGGTTTGACCGACTCCTGCTACGTCAGTGTGATGGAATGGGAGGCTTCCCCTTACACTTATCCTTCTGAGATGATTTTCTATGCTCGTGTTACCATCAACGGTGAGCCTTTCGATCCTTCTACGATGAGGATTGCCGCCTTTGTGAATGGAGAGTGCAGAGGAGTGGGAGAGTCACGTAGTTTTTCCGGAATAGACTATGTCTTTTTCCGTATCTGGGGTAATAATATTTTGTCTGGCAATAAGCGGGAAATCGTACGCTTCAGAGTATATAAGTCCGATGAACTGTTGTGTGATTACATTCCTCTGGGTTATTATTTCGATGGAGAAACACACGGAAGCCTGAGTGACCTTGTAGAGTTAAACTATTAGCATGTTTTCCGCCGTTTTCGCGTAACACATATTTATATTGCTATCCTATCATATTCTTTCGGTAATTGTGTTGCGTATGCCTTCTTTTGTGTGTCATTTCCCTTTGACATGCCCGTTCCATTGTCCTAACGCTGTTCTTCCTGTATACTTGTTGTCTCCGTCTTTCTATGACGTTTTTTGACTGTGAGCCTCTATTGCTGGTATCCAGAAGAAGATTACTTTCAAACCATAAAAAAACGCTGACGAGATTCCATTCCATTTCGCACATTTGTTGCTGTCCGAAACTCCTCTTTTTCCGTTGACACATGGC